>CAZPBS010000012.1:10271-30164 GCA_964584925.1 uncultured Microbacteriaceae bacterium | reverse complement strand
GTCCTTCTGGTGTGGCGGAAGGACAGGTTCGAGCTGACAACTAGAGCCTGGTGGAAGGCGTGACCGCGTCAATTCCGTGAGCCACACCCACGGCTTCGTTAGTCAAAATGCCGGCGTCAGTGTTCAATCCCAAGGCCAGCCCCGCGTCCTCGGACAGTGCTTTCTTCCAGCCCTTGTTCGCCAGAGCGTTGACGTAGCGCATCGTGGCGTTGGTGAGGGCGACCGTGGAGGTTTGGGGCACAGCACCTGGCATGTTGGCCACGCAGTAATAGGTGCTGTTGTGAACCTGGAAGGTGGGGTCAGCGTGAGTGGTGGGCTTGGAACCTTCGAAGCAACCACCCTGGTCCACGGCAATGTCGACCAAGACGCTCCCGGGCTTCATCCTCGAGACCAAGTCAAGCGACACGAGCTTGGGGGCTTTTGCTCCCGGAATCAACACTGAGCCAATGACGAGATCAGCGGCGAGACAGGCCCTCTCGATTTCGAGAGAGTTGGACGCTGCGGTCTTGATGCGCCCGGCATAGAGAGCATCAAGTTCTTTAAGCCGCTGCAGGTTTGTGTCGAGGACCGTCACCTCAGCTCCGAGCCCCACTGCGACGGACACAGCGTTTGTCCCGGCTACTCCACCACCGAGAACAACGACGTTGGCGGGCCTCGTTCCGGGGACACCGGGAACGAGCAGTCCCATGCCACCCGCTGGCTTCACGAGTGTGGCAGCACCCACGATGGACGAGAGTCGGCCCGCAACCTCACTCATCGGAGCAAGTAAAGGAAGGCCTCCGGTGGGGCCTTGCACCGTCTCGTAGGCGATGGAAGTTGTGCCCGCGTCTAGGAGTGCTTGGGTCAGCTCGGGCTCCGCCGCGAGGTGGAGGTAGGTGAAGAGCAGAAGATCCGAGCGGAAATACTGATACTCACTCGCGATGGGTTCTTTGACTTTGACGACCATTTCAGCGGAATTCCAGGCCGATGCTGCATCAGGTGCGATGCTTGCGCCCTCAGCGACATAGTCCTCGTCGGTAATTCCTGAGCCGAGTCCCGCACCAGTTTCAACAGTGACCTGATGTCCACCGGTCACAAGATCCCGCACTCCTGCCGGGGTCATTGCAACTCGGAATTCGTTGTTCTTGATTTCGCGAATAACCGAAATCTTCATGACGTGTCACCTCAATTGTGGGAATGTGTTGCTCCCACACTTCGTCGTGTAAGAGCAGGTCAGAATCGCTGGGAATCCTGCACCTCTGAGACTATATCCGGACTTGTAAGCCCCCGATAATGGCGTCACCGCCGGTCACGGGTTGAGCCATCCGCTCGCTCAGGGTAGAGGCATCAGTGGTGGTAATCGCGCCCACGCTTTCCAATGCCGCGAGCGCAACCAACGAGGTTGCCCTCATGGATCCATCCAGGATTTTCACCGCTACAGCCACTCCTGACGGGGTTCCGATCACCACAAGACCCTCGGCCCCAATCTTGGCGATACCTCCCACTGTCTCGATGGTCACGGTGTTGTCGCGGCCCTCGCCATCAATTGCCCAGGAGTTTTCTCGAACAGCAGTTGCCAACTGTTGTTCGTGGGGGGTCTGGGCGCGAGCAACCTTCGCGATAGCGCGGGCAAGCCCGCGAAGGCTGAGAGCGTGCAGCGGTGCTCCACAACCATCTCGGGAGGTGAAGGTCGGGGCCTCTTCGGCGTAGCGGGTGATTGTTTCGGTGATGCTGCGTTGGAGGGGGTGCTCCAGGCTGAGATAGTCCTCGGTGGAGTAGCCAGCATGAGTGCAGGCAGCCAAGAAGCCAGCATGTTTACCGGAGCAATTCATTGCGAGGCGGCTGGGTTCGTGACCTTCGGCTAAGAACTGTGCTCGCTCAGCACTCCCCAGCGGCAGGTCGTGAGGGCACTGCAGCGCTGACTCCTCGAGTCCATAGGCGCGCAGAAATGCCAGGACCGCGTCGCGGTGTCTAGTGGATCCGGAGTGGCTCGCGGTCGTCAGTGTGAGGTTCAGGGGGCTGAGCTCAACGCCGGTCTCGAGAACCGCGAGAGCTTGCAAGGGCTTTAGCGTTGACCGCGGATACACAATCGCGTCGGGGTTGCCCCGCTCCAGCAGCGTTGTTCCTTCGTGGTCGACAACGGCGAGCACTCCGTGGTGAAGGGACTCTATGTGGCCATCACGCACGAGCTCAGCGACAACGACACCGTCGTCGGCGCCCAGCCACGCAGCAGCCACTGGATTAGAGCGAGGCGAGTGCGTCATCCATCACAGCGACAGCTTCGAGAAGCTGGTCGTCTGTGATGACCACGGGCGGCAGGAATCGCAACACATTGCCAAAAGTTCCGGCAGTCAGGATGAGGACACCAGCGTGCAGAGCATGGGTTTGCACAGCCTTGGCAACCTCGGGAGCGGGTTTTCCCGTGGTGGGGTCCATGAATTCGATGGCGAGCATCGCTCCCATTCCTCGCACATCAGCAATGACCGGGTACTTAGCCTGAAGACCGAGAAGTGCTGGCTTGAGTGTCTGTTCGACACGCTTCGCCTCGTTCAAGAGTCCGCGCTTGTCAACCTCGGAGAACACGGCGACCACTGCTGCGCAGGAGACCGGATTTCCTCCGAATGTTCCGCCCAAGCCACCGGGGTGAGAAGCATCCATAATCTCGGCACGTCCGGTGACTGCGGCGATCGGCATACCGCCACCGATGCCTTTGGCGCTCGTCACCAGGTCCGGTTCAATACCAAAGTGCTCGCTGGCGAAATAGGCACCGGTGCGCGCCATTCCGCTCTGGACCTCATCGGACACATAGACGATGCCATTCGCGTGACACCAGTCCACAAGTGCCTGGAGGTAACCCTCGGCAGGCACAATGAAGCCTCCCTCACCCTGAATCGGCTCCACGACGAGGCAGGCAATTTGGCTTGCCCCCACGCGCTTCTCCAGGAAGGTGATGGTGCGCTCGGCCGCTTCAGCACCGGAGAGTCCATCGTGGAAAGGAGAGGAGTTAGGAGCATGGTGCACCGAGCCTGCGAGAGGACCAAAACCGGTCCCGTAGGGGTGCATGTTGTAGTTCATGGCGGAGGTCAAGTTGGTGCGACCGTGATACCCGTGGTGCAACACGGCAACCTCGGTGCGTCCGGTGTGCTTCCGGGCAATCTTGACCGCGTTTTCGACAGCCTCGGCTCCAGAGTTAACGAGCACGGACTTCTTCGCAAAGTTTCCGGGGGTGTGCTTCGCAAGAAGCTCACAGACCTCGATGTAGGGCTCGTACCCGGCAACAGCAAAAAGTGTGTGGGTGACTTTGGAGGCCTGATCGGCAACGGCCTGGACCACGGTGTCGTTGGTGTGACCCACGGTCATCACCCCGATTCCGCCGGTGAAGTCAATGAAGCGGTTGCCATCAACGTCTTCGATGACCGCGTCGTGGGCGCTTGCTGCGTAAATGGGGAAGGTCGCGGCGACTCCCGCGGACACAGTCTTGACGCGGCGCTCGTGCATTTCTTTCGAGCGAGGACCAGGAATCTCGGTGACAATGCGAGCAGAGGTGCTCGAGGTGGGTGCGTGAGAAAGCGTGTCAGTCATAGCCCCTCAGTGTAGACCTGGAACCTTGTAATTCCTGCTCGACGGGCGCCTAGAGTGGGAGCATGAATCGCCATCACTTTGCGCTGGAAACCCTGTGGGTGGGGAACTTGGGATCCGGCACCAGTGACTACAAGGCGTACTCACGAGCACACGTAATTCGCGCGGACGGTAAGCACGAGATTCAGGGATCTTCCGACAAAGCGTTCCACGGTGATGTCAGCCGGTGGAACCCGGAAGAGCTCTTGATTGCGGCGCTCTCGCAATGCCACATGCTGAGCTTTCTCCATGTCGCTCAAGCCGCGGGAGTGATTGTCGAGCACTACGAGGACCAGGCGTCGGGAGTTTTGGAAACCCGCCCCGATGGTTCTGGGCAAGTGACCGAGGTGACGCTTCGGCCCCACATTGAGATTTCTGCGGGGGATCCTGCCGTGGTGCCAGATCTTCACCATCGCGCGAGTCAACTGTGCTTTATTGCCAATTCGGTGAACTTCCCTGTTCGCCACGACCCCCTCACTCGGGTGGCCACTTCAAATTGATTGCATAGGGGAGACCTGTCAGGATGGGCTGGTTCTTCCGACCCCATCGAAAGGCTTCTGGTGAAGCAATCTCTTTCTGTTGCCCTGGGCCTTTCGAGTCTCCTCGTTCTCGCTGGATGCGCCGCAGATACGCCCGAGGAGAGTGTGGAGCAAGCCCTGGCTGTGGCCGAAGGCTGCACCCCCAGCGGCGCCGAGGTTGAATCGATTGCGATTTCGGGTGAGTTCGGTGCAACTCCATCGGTGACTTTCGATGCTCCGCTGTCTGCGGTTGTGACTCAGCGCTCGGTCATCATCGAGGGTGATGGTCCCGAGGTTCAAGACGGCGACATTTTGTCGATCGATTACTCGCTCTATAACGCCTCAACCGGTGACCTGATTGAAGAGTCTGGGTATACCGAGGTGTCACCAACAGTGTTGACGCTCGACACCGATGCTCCGAACTTTGTCGGCGTCTCACTGACGGCGGCCTGCTCGACCGTGGGTTCACGAGTGGCGGGCCTTATCCCGCCGCTCGAAGCCTTTGGCCCCGACGGCGCACCAGAGTTTGGCCTAGGAGCCGGGGAATCCTTGATTTTCATTGTTGATGTCGTGGAAATTAAGCCACCCCCCACGCCCCCTTTGGAGCGCATCGAGGGTGAGCCTGTCGACCCGCCAGCGGGATTCCCCACGGTGACGTATGACGCTGATGGTGCCCCCACAGTGACAATCCCCGAGGGTGAGGTGCCGAGTGAGTTTGCTCTGGCCACGGTCGTTGAAGGCGATGGCGCAGAGGTGGGTGGCGGTGATGTCGTCATCGTTCACTACCACGGCGTCAACTGGAACACGGGAGAAGTCTTCGACTCGAGTTGGGAACGAGGCGAGCCTGCGAGCTTCCCGACTGGTGGAGTCATTACGGGATTCCGTGATGGTCTGATTGGTCAGACTGTTGGCTCGCGAGTGCTCATCGTGATCCCACCGGAGCTCGGGTATGGGCCGTCCGGTGGAACCTCTGATGGCTCCATTGGCCCGACGGACACCATCGTGTTCGTTGTCGATATTCTCGGTGTTCAGTAAGAGCTAGGTCCCGCAAGACGTGCGATGCGCTCGCGGGCGCGTTGTCTACTGGTGGACTCTGTCCCGAGGGTGCGACCGATGATGACGAGCATGATCTTGGTCAGGAAAGACGCTGGCCACCACGGTTTTCTGAGTCCCAACATCTCGCGGTACTGAGGGTCAATCGTGATGATAGCTCCCCCCACGAGGATGGAATAGGGCAGGCGTGCGAGCCGGGGAAGCGGAGGTTTCGTCAAGAATCTCAGCGCTTCTTTCACGCGATCGTCAGCTCGGAGGACGGGACGAAAATCCTCAAGTGCACGCTCGAGCTCTGCCACTGAGGTGGGAGGATTTGTCATCCCCATCAGCCGTCCTGCTTCCGCCCACTCTCGAACGTAACGGTCTTCACCGCTTTCACCCTCGCGGTCGGTGGGGATCTCGTCGCCCCACTCGCGGTGAGCGCGGAGGAACGCATCGGTGAAGACCACATGAACCCAGGCAATTAGGTCTTCATCGTGGGCGGAGTAGGCCTTCGAAGTCTCCGGTGGGTTGCCCGGTTGGTACTCGCCTTTCACGCGAGTGTGGAGCTTGGACACTCGAGAGGTTTCGTTCCCCACAGTGTCGGTGGATCCAAACGTTGTCGTCACCACCCACCGCACCGTCCCCGAGAGGCGACCAATCGGGTCACTCGCATACCGAGAGTGGTCGTGGACCCCGGCCATCGCACCCGGGTGCAGCGTTTGCATCAAAAGTGCTCGAACCCCAGCGACAATGACGGGGATGCCACCATTGACGTGCCACACGGCGGAGTCTGGACCGAAGTATCCCTGGTCTGAGCCGTCGCTGATGGCTTTCACCCAGTCCGGTTCACCGTTTGGGTCACCGGAGAGCATGGTGAGAATCTGGCCTCGAGCCTTGAGACGCAGGCGAGTGAGGGGATTTCCAGAGGGCACGGGTACTACCGTGTCAGAAGCTCGCTGATAGTAGGTCCAATACCCTAGGGGGTATATACTGTCCCCATGACTTCAGCATCAACACTCCCTCAGACCGTCGTGATTATCGGAGGCGTGGCCGGCGGAATGTCCGCTGCCACCAGACTCCGCCGAATCCACGAGAGCGCCGAAATCATCGTCATCGAACGTGGTGGCGCTGTCTCGTTCGCGAACTGTGGCCTTCCCTATCACGTAGGCGGTGTTATACCTCACCGCGGTTCTCTGGTGCTTCAGCAGCCAGCGCAACTCAAGAAGCGATTCAACATTGACGTTCACTTGCGCACCGAAGCTACCGCCATCAATCGGGACCGGAAGACCGTTTCGGTCACCAATCTCGAAAATGGCGAGACGCGGGAGATTTCCTATGACGCACTGGTGTTGAGCCCCGGATCAACTCCGTTTAGACCTCCCATCCCCGGGGTTGAGGATGCCCACGTGCTGTGGAATTTAGACGACATGGACCGTCTCATTGCTGCAGCAGAGACAGCCAGAAGCGCCATCGTGGTCGGCGGTGGATTTATTGGTTTGGAGCTGGCCGAGAATCTCGTCCACCGAGGAATTGCCACCACTCTGGTGGAGGCCCTGCCTCAGCTGATGCCCACGTTGGATGTGGAGATGGCCTGGCCCCTGGTGGAGCGTGCTCGCTTCCAAGGGTTGGATGTTCGACTCTCCGCGCAGGTGTCGGCCATCACAGAATCTGGCGTGACTCTCGCAGATGGCACCACGATCGAGGCAGACATGACTGTTGTCGCCGTGGGAGCTCGGCCCAACATTGAGCTCGCCGTCGAAGCGGGACTGGAGATGGGTGATGCCGGAGGCGTAGTTGTTGATGATCAGCAACGAACCTCTGATCCTCACATTTGGGCTGTTGGCGATGTGGCGCAAAAGAAGCGCCCCGATGGCTACAGCCTTGTGCCCTTGGCGGGGTTAGCGAACCGCCACGGTCGTCTCGCTGCAGACTCCATTGCCGGTCGACCAGCACACGCGGTGACCGCTTTTGGAACCTCGATTGTCGGCTTCTTTGGAATGGCCGCTGCCTCAACCGGCTACACCGAGCGGGTCTTGGGAATGAAGGGCCGCACGATGCGGATCATTCACACGCACCCCATCAATCACGCCGGGTACTACCCCGATGCGGTTCAAATGGCGATGAAACTCATCGTCGATCCGAAAACCGATCTCATTTTGGGTGCTCAGGCTGTGGGAGAAGAAGGTGTTGACAAACGCATCGACGTCATCGCGACCGCAATGGCTGGTGGCATGACCGCAACAGATTTGATCGATCTGGAGCTTTCCTACGCGCCACAGTTCGCGTCAGCCAAAGACCCCGTCAACATGCTCGGCTATGTCAACGAGAACCGCGCCACCGGCGAGAATGCGGTGCAGTGGCATGAGGTAGAGACCTTGATGGCAGAGGGCTGGCGCCTGGTGGATGTGCGCACCGATGCTGAATACACGCGAGGAGCCATTCCCGGTTCGGAGCTGATTACCTTGGACGAGCTTCGGGAGAACGTCGATTCCTTCCGGGGAGAGAAAGTCATTGTGACGTGTCGTGTGGGGCAGCGAGGTCACACCGCTGCCAGCATCTTGATGCAGCACGGTATCGAGGTCGCAAACCTCGATGGTGGCTACCTCACCTGGCAAATGGGAATGGCAGCAACCACCCAACCAGAACTTGTCGGCACACCCTAGAGCGCTACCTAAGGAGAAACCATGGCAGAGGACACACCCACAGACATGAAACCGGTCATCAACCGGCTACGTCGCGCACAGGGGCAACTCGGTGCTGTCATTTCGATGGTCGAGCAGGGCAAGGATTGTCGCTCGGTTGTCACCCAACTCTCCGCGGTATCCAGCGCGCTGGATAAGGCCGGGTTCGCCATCATTGCCACTGCTATGAAAGAGTGCGTGGCCGAGGACGGCAAGCCCACCAAAGACGGTGACCTGAGCGTGGATGATCTGGAGAAGTTGTTCCTGAGCTTGTCCTAGCCAGCAAGCGCCCATTGGTGCACTTGTAGGCTTATCCCATGCCTACCCGCGTTGCAGTTGTCGGTGCCACCGGTCGCTTGGGAACCCAGGTGTGCCAGGTCGTTGAGGCGATGCCCGAGATGGAACTCGTCGCTCGCCTCGATTCGCACTCCGACCTGCACGACATGTTGGGCGCGGACATTGCCGTGGACGTCACCCTTCCGGGGGTCTCCGCGCAGGTTGTGGACTTCGCGATCGCCCAAGGAATCAAGGTCCTGGTGGGGACCAGCGGGTGGTCATCCGATCGACTCACCACACTCACCAAGACGGTGGCAGAGCACCCTGGTGCGAGCGTGTTCATCGTTCCGAACTTTTCTCTCGGCGCAACCCTCCAGATGATGATTTCGAAGACCGTGGCGGAGCACTTTGAATCCATCGAAATTGTGGAGGCCCACCACGCCGGTAAAGCAGATTCTCCGAGCGGGACCGCGGTGCGCACGGCAGAAGAAATCGCCGGCGTGCGTCGTGACAGAGGCGGGGTTATCGCTCCCCACTCCAACCAGAGCGCCAGGGGCGAGCAAGTCCAGGGCATTCCCGTGCACTCCCTACGACTCAATGGGGTCCTCGCGCAGCAAGATGTGAAGTTTGGTGGTGTGGGGGAGACGCTGACCATCACCCACGACACCCACTCCCGAGATGCCTACCAAGCGGGAATCGTCAGGGCACTGCGCTTTATGGAACACCACACGGGGCTTGCTGTGGGCCTCGAGCACGCGCTCGATGCTGCTGACTCATGAATCGCCCGATGATTGCTGCGCTGTTTATGGCGCTGTTGTTGGTTGTCTATCTGGCGTTCACTGCGAACTATGCCTGGATTCTGATCCGCGATGACTCGGCACTGGCTAACGCCATGGGCTATGCACTCGGGATTCTTCCCCTTGTGGGTGCGTGGGGACTGGTAGCGGAGTTGATTTTTGCGCGGCGCTCCGCGGCCCTCACCATGGAGCTTGAGCGCACAGGGCTTCTCCCCGGGGATGAGTTGCCCTCCTTGACTAGTGGTCGCCCCGATCGGGAAGCTGCCGAAGCTGCGTTCCCCGCTTTCAAGGCGGAGGCCGAAGCGAACTCAGAGTCATGGCAATCCTGGCTTCGCCTTGGCCTTGCCTATGACGCCTGCGGAGATCGTCGGCGTGCCCGGTGGGCGGTGCGAAAAGCTATTGCTCTGAAGAAGAGTCCCTAGTCATCCTGGAGCAGCCGGGAAACTGCTGCCTCCAGAGTGTCGTCCTCAAACGTGAAGCCTGAGGCCACCAGGCGCTCTGGAATCACCCGTTGCGAGGTCAAGAGAATTTCCTTTCCCGCCTCTCCCATCAGTGCAACTATCGCAAAGCGAGGAAATCCCAGCCAATGTGGTCTCTTCATCCCTCGCGCCAGCGCCTGGGTTTGGTCAAGGGCAGTGGCAGGTGTCGGACTCACGAGGTTGAAGACACCAAAAGCAGTCTCATGGTTGGCCAGATACGCCAATGCTCGGACCTCGTCGTGAAGAGATATCCACGGCCACCATTGAGAACCATCTCCGATGGGTCCTCCGAGGCCTAGTGCGGTTTGAAGTTTCAGCAGCGAGGTAGACAGCGCTCCCTTCCCCATGACTGCTGCGCTTCGGGCGTAACAGATTCGGGTGACGCTGCTCTCTGCTTCTGATGCCGCGGCCTCCGCTTGAACTTGCACCTCTGCGAGAAAACCTTCACCGCGTGAACTTCGCTCGGTGAGTTCCTCACTCGCTCGATCCCCATAGAAACCGACCGCACTGGCTTGAATCAGGAGGCTCGGCGGTGTCTTGGCCCCCGTGATGGCTGTGGCGAGAGTTCTTGCGGCATCGAGGCGAGAGGTCAGGATGTCTCTTTTTTGTCCGGCCGCCCAGGGGGTTCTTCCGAGAAAGAGCCATCGAGAAATCGAGGCAGCGGCGAGGTTAATCACGACATCGGTGTGATCCAAGATTCCTGACTCGATTTCCCCTGAGACGGGGTTCCAAAAGTGCTCGCTTGCGTCGCGCGGTGAACGTCGCACCAGAGTGTGCACAGCGTGGCCTTGTTCTTGGAGAAGCTTCTTTAGCGGTGTTCCGATGAGTCCGCTCGAGCCCGAAATCAGAACTCTCAACCGAGCGGAGTCTTCGCGGTAGCCCTTCAGCATTACTGCAGTGTCGCCTCAAGGGTAATCGGGACTCCAGCGAGCGCCTTCGAAATGGGGCAGTTTTCTTTGGCATCCTCCGCAAAACCTTGGAAGGTCTGCTCGTCCATGCCGGGGATGCTGGCTGAGACGAGAAGGTGGGAACCCGTCACGCCTTCGCCGGGAACAAACGTCACGGCCGCGGTCACGTCGAGTGATTCCGGCGGTGTACCCGCACCGCTGAGCGCGTGCGAGAGCGCCATCGAGTAGCACGCTGAGTGCGCTGCACCCAGAAGCTCTTCGGGGTTGGTGATTCCTGTTTGTCCTTCGCTGCGTGCTGCCCAGGTGACATCAAATGTTGCTGCGCCGGAGGACACCAGAGCGGTGGAGCCAGATCCCTCCACGAGAGAACCTGACCACTGAGTTCGT
Organism: uncultured Microbacteriaceae bacterium; assembly: GCA_964584925.1. Taxonomy (GTDB): domain Bacteria; phylum Actinomycetota; class Actinomycetes; order Actinomycetales; family Microbacteriaceae; genus Pontimonas. Next base: position 19,486 of record CAZPBS010000012.1, on the reverse strand, counting down.
GCTTCGCTAGTGACTGCCATGAGGTAATCCTTCCAAAGGGTGGGTGTGACCTAATCGAACCACTATCTCAGTGTTAATGCGACACCTCTCAGGGCATTCCCACTAAGGAACTCAGGACGTGCGAATAATGCGCGCTCGAACGAGGAGTGCATACATTTCGCACCCGAGGCATAACCCGAACACCGAATTGAGAAATGCTGCGATGAAGGCAACACCCGCGGCAATTACGAGGCCGTAGGGGACTCCGAGTAGGTGCAACACCACACCGGTGACGGAGACTAGGAAACCGATGAGCTGGGCGAAGGTAGGGGGCTCTGGCTCTTCTACGTAGGCAGGGGGGCCGAGCCTGGGACGAATCAGTGCCTTGTAGATTGCGCCGTAGGGATGGCGTTTGACACCGGCAAACGCGCCCCAGGCAAACAAGGACGTGATGGCAGCGAGAAGCAAGAACCCCGGTTCCAGTGCGCGCTGTACGAGGGTTCCTCCTGAGGCATCAGCCCCCAGTCCCAGTGCGATGGTGATCAACAACAGGATGGCGGTGATGCCCGCGCCAAATCGTGGGCTGCGCGGGTCAATGCCCGCGGGAGAGTTAGATGAGGTACTCATCAGATTGTGCCTTTCGTGTGGTGAGTGCTTGATGAACTTCCTCGGCAACGACGGGGGGCTTTGCTGCGCCGCGGATGCGAGAAATGATGTGGCCAGTCCTGGTCACGACAAAAGTGGTCGGGGTTTGGGACACCGTGAGTGAGGCGGTCAGCTCCGGGTAGTCGGTGATGTCGATTTCTCGGTGAGCCACCTGACCTTCGCTGGAGGCGGCTTCAGTACCCAGGACGCCGCGCATGGCTGCGCAGTAGGAGCAGAAAGGCCCGGAGAACTGAAGGAGTGTGATCACCGCAGTGGGATCCACGAGATCGAGTGGAACATCGGCGGGGAGGGAGGGCGTTGCTCTCCTCGACACGGCTCCCTGTTTGTTTTGCCAGGCAAATCCCAGGAGCGTCGCTAGGACGACTAACGCTCCTACAATCAGGGCAATCTGCAGTGGCTCCATGGCTCATTACCCTACGCGCGCGGGTCATCATCCCGCCGGGATATGACGAAGCGTTACCGGGAGAGAAGTAGGCTTGGCTCAGGTTTTCGAGAAAGGCAGTGCGGGTGGCAAGCGAGCAGATTGAGTTTCGGTCTGATGTAACGGTGGAGCTTGTTCGCCACAGCGCGAGCGACGCTGATGTGCTGTTTGCGGCACGCGTGAGCACCCAGGGTGAGCAGACCCTGGAGGCTGCAAGCTCGGGAGCGGAAGCCTCTGAGCGAGACCGTGGCTTGATCAACTATTTGATGCGGGATCGTCACGGTTCACCCTTTGAGCACAACTCGTTGACGTTTTATGTCCAAGCCCCCATCTTCGTCTTCCGGGAATTTATGCGACACCGCATTGCTTCGTACAACGAGGAAAGTGGTCGCTATCGCGAGCTTCGCCCCGTGTTCTATGTCCCCGGTCCTGAGCGGAAGCTTGTCCAGGTGGGGAAGCCTGGAGCCTATGAGTTCGAAGACGGAACACCGGAGCAGACTGCTCTGGTCCATGATGAGGTCGTCGCCGTGTGTACTCATGCCTACGAGAGCTACCAGCGCATGCTGGAGGCTGGCGTGGCCCGTGAAGTGGCTCGAGCGGTCTTGCCCGTGACCCTCTACTCCAGCATGTACGTCACCATGAACGCTCGAAGCTTGATGAATTTCCTGAGTTTGCGCACGAAACGAGAAGGAACTCACTTCCCCTCGTTCCCGCAACGCGAGATTGAAATGGTGGCGGAGAAGATGGAAGATCTCTGGAAGCCACTGATGCCTATGACGGCTGACACCTTTGACCAGAATGGTCGCGTAGCTCCCTAGGGGTGTGCACCTAGCGCTTGCGAGCGCTAGCCTGAGAGCGTGGTAACTGAGAATCCTTTCGGCCAAGTCCTGGTCGCCATGGTCACGCCAATGAGCGTTGATGGCGAAGTGGACTGGCCAGGTGTTGAATCCCTCATGGAGAGCCTTATCAGCCACGGTGCTGATGGCCTCGTCGTGACCGGCACCACGGGGGAGACGAGCACTCTGACTGACGCTGAGAAGATTCAGCTTGTCAAGACCGGGAAGTCAGTGTCTGGCGGACGAGCAAAAATCATCACCGGTGGTGGTTCTAACGAAACCGCTCACGCCATTGAGCTCTACAAAGCCAGCGAAAAAGCGGGCGCTGACGGTGTGATGGTGGTCACCCCGTATTACAACAAACCAACTCAAGCGGGAGTCCTCACCCATTTCCGCCTGATTGCTGATGCCACTGATCTACCCGTGATCCTCTATGACATTCCTGGTCGCTCAGGCATCGAAATCAAGTACGACACCATCCTGCGCGCCGCAAAACACCCCAACATTCGCGCAATCAAGGATGCGAAGGGTGATCTGAGCGAGGTCTCTCGGGTGATGAACCAGACCGACTTGCTGTACTTTGCTGGCGATGACGCGAATGCTCTTCCCACCCTCGCGATTGGTGGGGCCGGACTGATTGGCGTGACGGCGAATATTGCCCCTGAGCCCTACCGGATCATCGTGGATGCGGTGAACCGCAGTGATCTTGCTGCCGCGACCGAGCAGCACAAGCTTCTGGAGCCTCTCGTTCGCGCGACGATGACGCATGTACCCGGCACGGTAGCGACGAAATACATCCTCCATGGGCTGGGTCGAATCTCGTCACCTCGAGTTCGCCTGCCTCTCGTGGGACCCGAAGAATCCGAAGCGGCACTGATCGAGAACGACATCGCGCTGGTCAACGGTGTTGCTGGCGCTGACTTCTCTAACTTCCGCCCTGACCGCAATGCGGCCGCAGGGGGTGCCCTCCCGAAGGTGGCGGGCACTACTCGCTAACGAAGGACCTCATGCCCCAACCTTTGGTGGACCCACCAGCACTACTTCCCGGAACTCTGCGCGTTATTCCTCTCGGGGGAATTGGTGAAATCGGTCGCAACATGACCGTGTTTGAGATTGATGGCAAGTTGCTGATCGTCGATTGCGGGGTGTTGTTTCCGGAGGAGACCCAGCCTGGCGTCGACTTGATCCTGCCCGACTTTGAGCCGATTAGGGATCGACTCGATGACGTGGTGGCCATCATGTTGACGCATGGTCATGAGGACCACATTGGCGCGGTGCCCTACCTGTTGAGGCTGCGCGATGACATTCCCCTGATTGGGACCACCCTGACCTTGGCTCTGATTGAGGCGAAGCTCAAGGAACACCGAATTAGTCCCTTGACCATGTCGGTCGAGGCGGGCGGTCGAGAAAAGCTTGGTCCCTTCGATCTGGAGTTCGTCGCGGTCAACCACTCGATCCCCGACGCCCTGGCCGTCATGATTCGAACCGTTGCCGGTTCCGTCTTACACACGGGTGACTTCAAGATGGACCAACTTCCCCTCGATGGTCGCCTCACCGATCTTCGGGCGTTCGCGAGACTCGGGGAAGAGGGCGTTGACCTTTTCTTGGTGGACTCCACCAACGCCGACGTCCCCGGCTTCACTCCTCGGGAAGCTGATATCGGACCCATCCTGGACCAAATAGTTCATCGAGCACCCAGGCGGGTTATCGTCGCGAGTTTTGCTTCCCACGTGCACCGAGTGCAACAGGTCATTGATGCGGCAGCCGCCAATAATCGTCTCGTGGCGTTGGTGGGGCGTTCCATGGTGCGCAACATGGGTATCGCCCAGGAACTTGGCTACCTGAGTGTCCCCGATGGTCTTTTGGTGGACGCGAAAAAGGCCGTAGAGCTTCCCGATGAGCGAGTGCTCTATATGACCACAGGCTCTCAGGGTGAACCGATGGCGGGCCTATCCCGCATGGCTAACCGGGAGCACCCGACAATTGAGATTGGGCCGGGAGACACCGTCATCCTCGCCTCAAGCCTCATTCCCGGTAATGAGAACGCGGTGTATCGGGTGATCAATGGGCTTATCGATTTGGGCGCGAACGTTGTCCACAAAGGCAATGCGAAAGTCCACGTCTCGGGTCACGCTGCCGCCGGTGAGCTCCTCTACTGCTACAACATCGTGAAACCTCGACAGGTCATGCCCGTCCACGGTGAAGCACGCCACCTTCGCGCTAACGCCGAGGTGGCCATTTCCTCGGGTGTTCCTCGAGAAAGCACCCTGGTGGGGGAAAACGGCACCGTCGTGGATCTCGTCGATGGCATCGCCACTCAGGTAGGCCAGCTCGATATTGGTTTCGTCTACGTGGATGGCTCCACCGTTGGAGAAATTACCGAAGCCGATCTCAAAGATCGTCGCATTTTGGCCGAAGAGGGCTTTATTTCCATTTTCATCGCTATGGACCCACAGACCGGAAGAATTATCGTCGGACCCGAGATTCACGCCCGCGGCTTCGCCCCAGACGACTCCGTTTTTGACGATGTTCGCCCCGCCATCGTGAAGGCACTCGAGGAGGCTTCAGCCAATGGAACCAGGGACACCCAGTCATTCCAGCAGGTCGTCAGGCGCACCATTGGTCGATGGGTCAACACCCAACACCGTCGCCGGCCGATGATTGTTCCGGTGGTTATAGAGGCTTAGAGATCACCACGCGAAGAGTCGGCGAAAGACCTCTTTCACGGGTTTTTCCCCTCAGTGAGTTCCACCGGCAAAATGATGGGCCCGGTTTCCAGGGCCAAATCGGCCTGGACTACCACGTCACTTGTTCTGGCTGTCTGAGCAATCACGATTCCCCCAAACACCACAGAGGCGCCAATCACTTGCCAGGTGCTGAGTGACTCTTGCAGCCAGAGCCAGGCTGTCACGAACGCGAAGATGATCTCACTGGTGGCAACAATGCCCGCGGCGGTGGCAGACAATCGCTTCAATGCGCTGAGAGACAGAAGGAATGGGGCGAAAGATCCGAGCACCACATTCCAGACGACCAAGCCCCACACGGGGACAGAGATGTTCTCCAGTGAACCACCGAGTGAAGCGGAGGTGGTGAATGTCTCTCCTGTGAATGTCCACCAGCCCGAGAAGGGAGCCCAGAACAGCGTCGCCACGCTCATGGTCCAGAACGAGAGGGCGAGCGGTGAGATGGTCTTCAGCTGGCGCTCACCCACGAGGAAGTAGGTGGCAAGGGCAACTGCCGCAAGAAGTCCCCACATAACGCCGATCGGATTCAACGTGGAGGCCCAGATTTCAGCGACCACGACCAGCCCGATGATGACCAGTCCAATAGCCATCCAGAGCCGGACGTGCACCTTCTCCTTGAAGAAGAAGAATGCAACGACTGCCACGATCAGCACAGCAAGGTATTCGAGGAGAAGAGCGATACCGACGGGGAGCAACGCAATGGCAAATGCGTAGGTGGCTTGCAGGAGTCCGACTCCCACGACTCCCAAAATGACAATCACCGGCCATTGACGCGGAGGAAGCCTGAATGACCGGCGGTCCAGAATCAACAACACAATTCCTGAGATGACGGCGGCGCCAAAGACCCTCATTTGAGTGAGCTGAATGGCACTAAACCCAGACTCGATGATGACCTTGCTGACCGACCCGTTGGCACCAAAAAGAAAGGCGGCCAAAAGTGCGTAAAAATAGCCCATTATCGGCAACTAACGGCGGATATGGCGAGGGCGGAGGAGTGCATCACAGGATAAGCGTAGAGCCTTGCTCTCTCCATTTTGACCACGTGTCGCGGCGCTCTCTGAGCCCTTCTTTCAGAGGGGTTCTCTACGCTGTATTCCATGAAGACTTATGTTCTCGCCGGTGGCTGTTTTTGGTGTCTGGATGCGGCCTACCGTGTTCTCCGCGGAGTGAGCTCGGTGGTCTCGGGCTACACCGGGGGCGACAACGCGCATCCGACCTATGAGCAGGTCTGCACTGGGACCACGGGTCACGCTGAAGCCGTCGCCGTGACTTTCGATCCCTCCGTGATCCCTTCAGATGTGATTTTGGATGCGTTCTTCACCATGCATGACCCCCGCCAACTCAATCGCCAGGGCAATGACGTCGGAACTCAATACCGCTCGGCCATGTTCTACCGAGATGACGAGGAACTCGCGCTCTTTGAGGCAGCTCGCGAGCGCGCCGAAGAGATGTGGGGAGGGGCCGTCGTCACAGAAATCTCGCCGTTAGGAGTGTTCTATGACGCTGAGGACTACCATCAAGACTTTTTTGCCAAGAACCCCACCCAGGGTTACTGTCTCGCCGTTGCTGTTCCCAAGGTCGCCAAAGTGCGCAAATCCTTCTCGGAATATCTGAACTAGCACTCACTGTCCACAAGCGCGGGCTTTGCTTTGGCCCCTCACAAAAAGACCTTCTCCGGTCAGAGTCATCGTCTCTGACCGGCATGGTGTCGGAATGCCCGCAGTGCAGGCGCGGGCACACACCTTCGACAGCCTGCGTGAGGAAAGGATCCACCATGACCGATCAACTCACTTTGACAGGGCTCATCGCCACAACGCCCCGTCACATTGTTACCTCTGAAGGACTCGCCATTACGAGCTTTCGACTTGCCTCGCAACAGCGCTGGTTCGACCGCAAGGTTGGCCGCTGGAGCGATGGGGAAACGAATTGGTACACGGTCACCGCTTTTCGGGACCTTGCCGTTAACGCCTCTCAGTCCCTTCACAAAGGTGACCGAGTTGTGACCGTGGGGAGGCTCAAGGTTCGCGACTGGTCCAATGATGACCGCTCCGGCACCAGCGTTGAGATTGAAGCAGACAGTCTCGGGCATGACTTGTATTGGGGTGTCACCGACTACACCAAAGTGGCACGGACAATTCTCGAGGACGACCCCGAAGAGGGCGAGGAAGAAGAGCTCTAGTCGCAGGGCCCCGGCAGCCAAAGTCCGTAGACTAGGAACCTATGGCTGAATTCATTTACACAATGGTCCGCGCACGTAAAGCGGTGGGCGACAAGCTCATTTTGGACGATGTCACCATGTCCTTCTTCCCCGGGGCGAAGATCGGCATGGTGGGCCCCAACGGTGCGGGTAAGTCCACCATTCTCAAGATCATGGCGGGGCTCGACACCCCGTCTAACGGTGACGCTGCTCTGACCCCTGGGTATTCCGTGGGAATTCTGTTGCAGGAACCGGAACTCGATGAATCCAAAACCGTCCTTGAAAACGTCCGTGATGGCGTGAGGGAGATTCACGACAAGATTGTTCGATTCAACGAGATTTCTGCAGCAATGTCTGACCCTGACGCAGATTTTGATTCGCTTCTCGCGGAAATGGGCACTCTTCAAGAAGCCATTGATTCCGCAGATGCATGGGATCTTGACTCGCAACTCGAGCAAGCAATGGATGCGTTGAGATGCCCACCTTCCGACGCTTCCATTACCCACCTTTCTGGAGGTGAGAAGCGTCGCGTAGCGCTGTGTAAATTGCTTCTCGAAAAGCCCGATCTTCTCCTCCTGGACGAGCCCACCAACCACCTCGATGCCGAGAGTGTCCTCTGGTTGGAGCAGCACCTGTCCAAGTACCCCGGCGCCGTGATTGCGATTACCCACGATAGGTACTTCCTGGATCACGTGGCCCAGTGGATTGCTGAAGTTGATCGTGGTCGTTTGTATCCCTACGAGGGCAACTACTCGACCTATCTGGAGAAGAAAGCCGAGCGTCTTCAGGTCCAGGGCAAGAAAGATCAGAAACTCGCGAAGCGACTGGCGGATGAGCTCGAGTGGGTTCGCTCCAATGCCAAGGGTCGCCAGGCCAAGTCGAAAGCTCGATTAGCCCGGTACGAAGAAATGGCGGAAGAGGCAGAGCGGACCAAAAAGCTCGACTTCGAGGAGATTCAGATTCCCCCGGGGCCGAGGCTTGGCCAGCAGGTCCTGGAAGCCAAATCCCTCAAAAAGGGCTTTGGGGATCGTGTCCTGATCGACAATCTGAGCTTCTCGCTTCCCCGCAACGGAATCGTCGGAATCATCGGCCCGAATGGCGTGGGAAAGTCGACTTTGTTCAAGACCATCGTGGGCTTGGAGACTCTCGATGCCGGAGAGCTAATCGTCGGTGAGAGTGTGAAGCTCTCTTACGTCGATCAGGATCGTTCAGGAATCGACCCCACCAAGACTCTGTGGGAAGTCGTCTCCGACGGATTGGACGTCATTCAAGTGGGGAATGTTGAAATCCCCTCCAGGGCGTACGTCTCCAGTTTTGGGTTCAAGGGTCCTGACCAGCAGAAGAAGGCGGGAATTCTCTCCGGTGGAGAGCGAAACCGTTTGAACCTGGCCCTCACGCTCAAGCAGGGTGGGAACCTGTTGCTCCTGGACGAGCCCACCAACGACCTTGATGTGGAGACACTTTCCAGTTTGGAGAATGCGCTCCTGGAATTCCCTGGTTGCGCAGTGGTGATCACCCACGATCGGTGGTTCCTCGACCGCATCGCCACCCACATCCTTTCCTATGAGGGTACTGAGTCGGACCCCGCCAACTGGTACTGGTTTGAGGGAAACTTCGAGTCCTACGAAGCAAATAAGATCGAGCGCTTAGGCCCCGATGCAGCAGCACCCCATCGCTCCACATACCGCAAGCTCACTCGCGACTAGAAAGACCCCTGTGTCCTCACCTGTTACACAACCAAAAATCCTGTTCTGGTCTCTTGCAGCAGCGGCGATCTTCTTTACCCGAGCGCTATTGTTTTCGACCTGGCTCTCCCGAGGACCTGAAGTTCAGCAGGCCCTGAGTTTGAACACCGCCCAAATGGGTCTTTTTGTGATGCTGTTCCCGTTGGGTGGTCTTGCGGGAATCCTGTTCGCCAACGCGTTGACCCTTCGGTTTGGTTCGAGAATGGTCGGTACAGGAATTTTCATCATGGGTGCAGCCGCCATGGCCACGTTGGGGATCTCCCTGGTCGAGGGAAACCTTGTAGTTTCCTCCATCGCACTCTTTGCGATGGGGCTTCCCATGGCTATCGCTGATTTCTTGGGGAACTTTGAGGGAACAGCGGTTGACCGTCTCTCTACAAAAAGCTTGTTCCCCGCTATCCACGCTGCTTTCGGCATGGGCATGCTGTTAGGAGCGGGTGGGGCATCGTTGGCCATCAGTTCTGGTTGGAGCCTCGCCGATAACTATCTGCTGGTGGCGGCGGTCGTCGCCATTGTTTCTGTTTGGGGCTCGCTCCAATTCCCCAATCGTGACAAGCCCCTCTCGAGGCCTCGAGGAGAAGAACGGACAATGGCTCTGGGGGCGTGGAAAGAAAAGCGCACCCTGAC
>CAZPBS010000012.1:0-10171 GCA_964584925.1 uncultured Microbacteriaceae bacterium | reverse complement strand
GGGCTCGTGTTGTGGGGGCTGGGAATGTCCATGGGCTTCCCCATGTCGGTTGCCGCCATGAGCGATGAGCCACGCAAGGCGCCATATCGGATCAACATGATCATCACCGTCGTCTACATTTCGAGCATTACGGTGGGGCCAGCTCTCGGAAGCCTGGGCGAGGTGACCGGTATCTACGTGGCGTTCTCGATTCCACTCGCTCTGATGATTCTCTCGGCAATTCTCAGCTCAGCGACGAAGCCCCTTGAGATTTCGGATTCGGTTCCCGAGGAGCCCGCGAAAGTCTAGGTTCCTACTCGGGCACGCGAATCATGCCCTCTTGGGCAACAGAAGCGACCAGAGTTCCATCTTGAGCGAAGATACGCCCGAGCGATAAGCCTCGTCCTCCGCGCGCTGAGGGGGACTCCTGGGAATACAGGAACCACTCATCCGCGCGGTGGAAACGATGCCACCACATGGCGTGGTCAAGGCTGGCCATCTTGAGTCCGGGCGTTGCCCAACTGATGCCGTGTGCTCGCATCACGGGTTCGAGGATGCTGAAATCACTCGCGTAAGCCAGGGCGGCGCGATGCAGGTTGGGGTCATCGGGCAAACGATCCAACGCCCTCATCCAGACAGCTTGGTGAGGGACCGGGTCGCCATCGACAGTGGCATAGACGGAGGACGGGTGGTGGCGCAGATCGAACGCACGAGTTTTTGCCCAAATATCTGCCGCCGGGTGGTTGATCCCGTGGAGCACGTCCGCGGCACTGGGGAGTGACTCCGGGTCAGGGATCCCCTCCGGCATGACCGCTTGGTGGTCGAGGCCTGGATCTTCGTCTTGGAAGGACGCAATCATCGAAAAGATTGGCTGTCCTTTCTGGTAGGCCTGGACTCTTCGCGTCGAGAAAGACCGTCCATCATGGATGCGGTCAACCGAAAAGGTGATTTCTTCCTCAATGTCACCGGGGCGGAGGAAATAGCCGTGCAGTGAGTGGATGATGCGGTCCTCGGCGATCGTATGCATGGCGCCGAGCGCTGCTTGAGCCATCACCTGGCCCCCAAAAACGCGACCGTGTGGCTGCCATTGGCTAGGCGCAGTGAAGATGTCTTCCCGTGTGCGGGCGGAGGTGCTCGAGAGCGTGAGGGCTCGCAACATGCTCTCGACGGGCGGCAGGTGCGGGGAGTCCCCCTGGGAAGGTGTCATCGGTTGTAGTTTAGAGAACATCATGGGTCATACCTTCACTCTCACTCCCGATGCAGCCCGTCAAGACCTCGTTACCTTTCTTGAGCGCGCGGCTCGCGTCAATAACGGGTCCGCCCGCCTTGTTGCTGCAGCTGGACATCTCCAGGTCTACGTCGGCATTCTTTTTCCTCGAGGTCTTCTGGATCGAACCCCGACAGTGCTGGGGCTTCGGGTTTTCACAGTGGAGGAAAACCAGGATTTTGACGTAGTCGTCCCCATAGATGCGCTGGTAGCACGGGCGAAAGCCGCTCTAGAGCGTGACGAGAAGACACTTGGCTCACCAGCCGAGGTCGCCTCTCTTGCCTGGGCAGCCATTACCCCTCCCCGGGAGGGCTGGCGCCGAAGGTTGGGTGTCGCAAGCCCCGTCCTCGCCACGGCCGCGGCTGAAGGAATCGCTCGGGTGGCCGAAGCCGTTCCTGGCTCGATCGGTGAATCTGTTCTTCAAAAAGTCCGGGCAGAGGTGTGGGGTTCGCCGATTGCTCACAACAAGAAGATTCCGGCGGGAGCGGCTTTCGCCGCTGACGCTCTTGGTTTCTTGGGTGATAAAAACCTCCAGGTCCACACGCTCGACAACTGGCTCCGACTCTCCAGCAAGTCCGGCTATGTGATGGTCAAGTTCCCCGGTGGGCACGACTTTGGCCCGGATGACGAGGACTAGTCCTCAAAGGTGTTGACCATGGAGAGCGCTGCCCGCTCAAAGTAGTCCCACATTTCACCGTCATCCAGGGGAGAAAGCTGGAGGGTGTCGAGAGCGCGCCTCATATGAGTGAGCCATCGCTCCCTCGCCTCAGGGTTTACCTTGAAAGGAGAGTGGCGCATCCGTAAGCGCGGATGGCCGCGCTGTTCTGAATAAGTTTGAGGCCCACCAAAATACTGCTGGAGGAACGCCGAGAGCCTCCAGATAGCGCCTTCGAGGTCCTCCTGCGGATACATCGGCAACAACACGTCATCCTCGAGGATGCCCTCATAGAAGGCTCGGACAAGCTGATCGAAGGTGTCAGAGCCGCCAATGCGCTCGAAGAGCGAGGAATGGGCGTCAACCATGGAGCTAAGCGTCGCCCTGCGGTTCGTCACGGATGATGGGTGCATCGGAGCTGCGACGTGAGGCGCCTCTCGACCCATCGAAGGTATCCACCACCATGCGATTCAGTGCCGGGATGTCGACCTGACGTTTGTCGAGTGAATCCTTCAGCGCGCGATACAGCGCTCGCTCAGCAGCCCACTGCTCACCCGCCCGCACCTTCACGACGAGCCTGAGCGTTACAGCTTCAGCGCTCAGCGACTGGACGCCCCAGACTTCAGGTTCCTCCATGATCTTGCGCCGCCACTCGGGGCTCTGGGCGAACTCTTTGGCCGAGTCCAGCAGCAGGTTCTGAATGTCGTCGATGTTCGAGTTATAGGGGACGGGGAGGTCCAAAATCACCCGAGACCAGTCCTGGGTCTTGTTCCCGACCCGAAGAATTTCACCGTTGCGAACAAACCACAGGGTTCCCGAAACGTCTCGAATTTCGGTGATGCGGATACCGACCCGCTCGACAACTCCTTCGGCAATGCCGAGATCTACGACGTCTCCAACTCCGAGTTGGTCCTCGAACACCATGAAAAGACCGTTCAGTACATCTTTGATGATGGACTGGGCCCCAAATCCGAGGGCTGCGCCCAAGATGCCGGCACTCGCCACGAGCGCCGTGACTGAGAAGCCGAGCTCAGTGAGGGCCAGGATCGCGACCACGGTGACAATGACCCAGGTGGACGTGTTGTTGAGAACAGAGCCGAGCGTTCTGGTCCGTTGAACGGAACGCATGGCCGCGACAGGGCTCGAGGTGAGTTCGCGGGTGTCATCGACTTTGTGGGCACGTTTCACCCCGCGCACGACCTGGTTCACGATGCGCCGAATGATGACCCGCAGAATCAAGCTCGCGGCGATGCCCGCAATGACAAGCCCGATAATGCGCACGGCAGGGCCGTATCCACCGAGTGCCTCGGTGAAGGAGTCCCAGAAATCAGCTAGCTCCATACCCTCATGCTAAGGCGTGGGGCTATGAGCCAGCGTGTGCCGCATCGACGGCTTGCACGCGGAGCGCCCGCTCGACGCCAGCAAGGTTCTCCTGCACAATCCTGCGCAGTGCTGGGATTTCAGTGTGTGACTCCAACCAGGCGCGGGACTTGTCGACAAGCTCCCTGGACACCAGTGAGCCTGGATAGAGCCCCTCGGCAAGATATTCCGCAATCTTGTAAGTTCTCTCATTCCACATCGGTTCAATCATCGCGAAGTAGTCATCGACAAGCGGCTCCAGTGCGCTCTGGTCATTGACCAGGTCATAGCCCAGGGTGAGAGACCTCACAATGGCGTTAGGAGTCTCGTCGGAGGACACCAACTGATCGAACACGGCCTTCTTGTCTGCCGTGGTGGGGAGCAACGAACGTGCACGAGCAGCCGCTTGCTGGCCATTCGACGTGTTGTCCAAAGCAAGGGCCTCGTCAATATCGCTTGAGCTTGCTCGACCACACAACGCCAGGCCGGCGAGGAGCTCCCAGGACAGGTCAGTGTCGATGGCGAGACCGTCCAAAGTGGTGGTGCCCTCCCGCAATGCCTCGAGGGTGTCGGCGTGCTCGGAGGTTGAGGCGAGGCTTGCGAACGCTTTGACCAGTTGGAACTGAGCATCGCTTCCGCCAACTGCGTGGCTCGCCAGCGCCCACACCCTGGTTGCCACATCCTCCAGCACTGATTGGCGGCGTTGGGGTGTTACGTAGTTTCTCGCCACCAGCGAGAGCTGACCCAGCGCGGTTCGAATCGTGGTGCTCTCTGTTTCGTGAGCGATATTTCCCAAAACCAGCTCGACGAAATCAGCGGGAGGTGTCTCAGCATCACGGGTGGAATCCCACAGGCTTCCCCAGATAAGGGCTCGAGCGAGTGGGCTTGCGACCAGGGAGAGATCCTTCACTGCCGTGGCACGAGAGTGCTCGTCCAAACGAATCTTGGCGTAGGCGAGATCGTCATCGTTGATCAGGATGAGCTCAGGTCGAACCTGGCCCAGGGCTTCAGTGACCTGGGTGAGCTCACCGTCAATGTCGAGCTCAGCTCGCCAGACCCTCTGCAGGAGACCATCCTCACCCGGGTTATAGAAACCCACTGCCAAGCGATGCGGGCGAAGGGTCGGCCACTCCTCGGGCGCAGTTTGTCGAATGTGGAAATCAGTGATTACCCCCGAGTCATCGACGGACACCTCGGGGTAGAGGGTGTTTACTCCTGCGGTCTCGAGCCACAGTTCGCTCCAGGTCCGCAGTGCGCGACCGCTCGTATCCTCGAGTTCCTCAAGGAGGTCTGCGAGCGTGGCATTACTCCACTGGTGTTTGACGAAGTAGTTGTGGACTCCTGCAAAGAAGGCTTCCTCTCCCACCCATGCCACCAATTGTTTGAGAACGGAGCCACCTTTGGCATAGGTAATGCCATCGAAATTGACCTGGACATCCTCGATGTCGCGGATATTTGCGACGATCGGGTGGGTGGAGGGCAACTGGTCCTGACGATAGGCCCATGACTTTTCCATCGCCTGGAACGTGGTCCATGCTTCCGTCCACTCGGTCGCTTCGGCCGTGGCGATGGTGGATGCCCACTCCGCGAAGGACTCGTTGAGCCACAGGTCGTTCCACCAGCGCATGGTGACGAGGTCCCCAAACCACATGTGGGCAAGCTCGTGCAGAATCGTGACGACGCGGCGCTCTCGGACCGCATCAGAGACCTGGGACCGGAACACATAACTTTCGGTGAAGGTCACAGCGCCGGCGTTCTCCATTGCTCCAGCATTGAACTCAGGAACGAACAGTTGGTCGTATTTCTCGAATGGGTAGGGGACACCGAATTTCGACTCAAAGTATTCGAACCCTTTGCGAGTGATGTCGATGATGTAGTCGGTATCGAGATACTGCGACAGCGATTTCCGGGAGAAAACACCCAGCGGAACTGTCTTTCCGCTGGAGCTGACTAGTTCATCGCGAACAACCTCGTAGGGTCCTGCGATCAACGCCGTGATGTAGGAGGAAATACGGGGTGTCGCGCCGAACACCCAGGTTGACCCGTTCTCGGTGGGTGTTGCCTCAGGTGTGGGCTGGTTGCTCACCACCTCCCAGTGGGCGGGTGCATGAATGGTGAAGCGGAACGTCCCCTTGAGGTCGGGTTGCTCGAACACGGGGAAGACTCGCCTCGAGTCGGGAACCTCAAACTGTGTGTAGAGGTAAATCTCGTCATCGACAGGATCGACAAACCGGTGTAATCCTTCGCCCGAATTTGTATACGAGAAGTCCGCCTCCACCTCCAGAGTGTTATCTGCAGCCAATGTGGGAAGAGCGATGCGTGAATCAGCAAAGACTTCCGCGGGGTCAAGATCTCGTCCATTGAGCGTGACGCGGTGAACCGTGTGTGCGATTGCATCGATAAAGCTTGACTCCCCGGGTTCCCCGAGGAAGGTGATGGTCGCTGTGGTGCGAAAAGTGGGGGAGGAGGCGACGTCTCGCAGGTCAATCTCAATGTCGTAGCCCTTGACGGTGATGATGCGTGAGCGCGTGAGGGCTTCTACTTTGGTGAGATTTTCGCCGGGCACACCGTCTCCTAAACGCTTCGTTGAGGCGGAGAATCCCTCCGCTAGCCACACAAGGGCACCAAAAAACTAGCCTACGACGTCAGTGCCGAGGGTGCGAACGGGACTACTTCTGGTCGGACTCGATGTCAATCGTGACGGGCACAGCTTCGGGCATCGGCTGCTCCGCACCAGGACCGCCGGTCAGCAACTTCGAGTCAGACGATAGTTTTGGGGGCTGAATATTGGTGATCTCGATGTCAACCTCGGTGGCTGCCTGGCGCATCCGTTGGAGATAGTCATTGAGATAAGACTGCTGACGACGGATGTCTGAAAGCTGGCTTTCCGTATCGGAGAGCATGGTGTTGACCAGTTCTTCGGTGTCGCGAGCGATAGCGCGAGAGCGCTGGACTGTCTCTGAAATCAGGCGCTCCGCGTAACCGCGGGCCTCTTTGGTGAGCTCGTCAGCACGGCGCTGGGCGGTCTCCAGAACCTGGTCGGCTTCTTGACCGAGATCCTGAGCTCGCTTGGCTGCGGTCTGGACGTGTTCGTCGGCTTGTTGGTAGGCCTTCTGTGCGTAGTTGTCGGCTTCCTCGTGGATGGCGGCGCGAGCGCGCTCTGCCTCATCGATTTGCTGGCGAATGCTGGCGTCGGTCGCCACCGCGCGCTCCTGCGCGGCGTGCAAGAGCTCGGATGCTTCACGCTTGACCTGTTCGACCTGGCGAGAGGCCTCAGCCTTGATCTCGGAGACCTGTTTTTCGGCCTGGCTGACCATCGTCGCAGCAGCACGCTCGGCGCGGGTGCGAGTGTTAGTGGCCTTTGCGATTTCGTCGGCAGCTTGCTGACGAAGCTGAGCAGCTTCGCGCTCGCTGTCCAAGCGGAGGTCCTCGGCTGCGCGCTGTGCGTCTGACAAAATCTTGCGAGACTCTTTCGCTGCGGTCTCGCGGACTCGGGTCGCTTCGCTGCGGGCGTTTCCGAGAACCTCGGTTGCCTCCGCGGCTGCTTCCTCGGTGATCTTGCGGGATTGCTCCTCGGCGAGGCGGAGGGTCTCTTCGAAGGCTGAACCCAGCTCAGCAAAACTTGGCTTTGCGCGCGAAGCACGCTCGTTGGCTTCTTGAATGTCGCGGGTGAGGCGCTGAATGGTGCGGGCGTTTTCGGCGCGCTCGTTTTCCAGGCGCTCGAGGCGCTCCGAAAGCTCGCGAGCGTAGCGCTCGACGTCGTCGGTGTCGTAACCGCGAACAGCACGACGGAAATCAGGAATGCTCACAACAAGGCTCCTTGCCACAGACCTCCCCAGGATAGGGGAAAACCACTGGTTGCGCATCGCCGAAACTAAATCGGTATCGATTTGTGAGATGCGCCTGCTTTATAGACTGACAACATGCGTATTCATATCGCCACCGACCATGCGGGCCTGGAATTTAGTAAGGACCTCGCGGAGCACCTAGAGCTCGAAGGTCACGAGGTTATTGACCACGGCCCCGAGTCCTTTGACCCCCTGGATGATTACCCGAGTTTCTGCATCCGAGCGGCACAAGCAGTGGTTGCTGACCTCGAGGCGGGTGTCGTAGCGCTCGGTGTTGTCTTTGGCGGCTCGGGAAATGGTGAGCAGATGGCTGCCAACAAAGTTGCTGGTGTGCGGGCTGCGTTGGTGTGGAACGTCGACACCGCTGTTCTTGCCCGCGAGCACAACAATGCCAATGTCTGCGCGATTGGTGCGAGGCAACACAGCATCGATGAGGCTTTGCTGTTCATCGACACCTTCATCAGGACTCCATTCCCGGGGGATGAGCGCCATGTGCGGCGCATCAACCAGATGGCTGAGTTCGAGACCACAGGAGCTATTGCCGGTTTCTCTCTCGAGAACTAGGGCGCACCATGCCTGAGGGTCATACCGTTCATCGCATTGCTGCGCTGTTTCGCGAGGTCTTTCTGAATCAGAGCATCCTCGCGTCCTCCCCACAAGGCCGGTTTCGAGACGGTGCAGCACTGATTTCAGGCTCCGTCTTGGAGCGCGCAGAAGCCAGGGGTAAGCAACTCTTTCTGCACTTCGAGAGCGATCGCATCGTGCGCGTTCATCTGGGAATTTATGGAGCATGGGATGTGATGACGCTCCAGGGCGACAGTGTGCGCGCAGGTTCCGCCCAAACCTTGTCCCTAGGTGCACCGCGCGCATCGAGGAGGCATCTGGGGGAGCGCGAAGAGTCGTTCGATGCTGATGAACCCTTTCCTCCGGCTCCCCGCGGTGCGGTGCGCTTGCGGCTCGAAACCTCAGAGGTCGTGGCGGATCTTCGGGGTCCCACTGCCTGCGAAGTCCACACGCCCGAAGAAGCAGCGTCTGTTGTCGCCAGGCTCGGCCCTGATCCTCTCCTCGACAGGGGAATTCGTGGTCAGCGCGAGTTTGTGAAACGGGTGTCCTCCACGTCACGACCGATTGGCGTGGTGTTGATGGATCAAGCCGTGGTGAGCGGGATCGGGAATGTCTATCGAGCCGAAATTCTCTTTCGGCACCACCTTGACCCCTTCCGGCCAGCTTCCTCGCTCCCAGAAGAGGTGCTGGTAGAGCTCTGGAAAGACTGGTCCAGCCTGTTGGCAGATGGCGTCAAGACTGGAGTGATGCTGACTCGAAACGATCTGGATTCCGCTGGGAGAAAGCGAGCGCTGCGGGTGGCGAAGGATCGCTATTTCGTTTACAAGCGCGAAGGGCTTCCCTGCCGAGTGTGCGGAACCCACGTCCAGATGGCGCTCATGGCCACTCGTAAGCTGTATTTCTGTCCGCAGTGCCAACTTTCTGGAAAGGCCAGTTCGTGATTCTTACTCGTGCCAGGCGTTGGGGTTCGCCTTCTGGGGAACTGGTGGACATTGTGATCGAGGGCGAGATGATCACCCAGATTGTTCCTTCGGGGACAGCCAGGGTGGGAGACCACGAGGTCATCGACCTGGAGGAGCGAGTGGTCACTCCTGGGCTCTGGGATGAGCACGTGCACTTCACGCTCTGGGCACAGCATCGCCGCCGGGTCTCTCTCGTGGGAGCGTCCTCTGCTCAGGACGCAGCAGAACTTATGGGCAGTGCGGTCGCCGCGAATGCCGCGAACCCCTCGCCGGACCCGATCGTCGTCGGTGCTGGATATCGGGATGGCCTGTGGCGTGACCAGAAGACGGCAGCCCTGCTCGATGAGGCGACTGGGGATACCCCGGTAATCCTGATTTCAGTCGATGTTCATTCTGCGTGGGTGAACACCGCGACGCTTCGACACTTCGGTATCTCGGGCCATGATGAGGATGGCCTCATCACCGAGCGTGAGTGGTTTGACCTGGCCAGGCGAGCTAACGACTTTGACAATGCCACCCTCGATGAGTGGGCCATGGATGCCGCCAAGCATGCGGCCAGCCGCGGAGTTGTTGGCATTGTCGACCTCGAGATGCGCTACAACGCACCCGATTGGATTAGGCGTTCTGAGTCGGCTGGTGGGCGTTATCCGCTCCGGGTGGAGGCGGGTGTCTACCCGGATGATCTCGATCGCGCTATCGCGGACGGGCTTCGCAGCGGTCAGCAGCTTGCTCCGGGAATCACGGTCGGGCCTTTCAAGATCATTACCGATGGCTCACTCAACACCAGAACAGCTCACTGTGTGGAGCCCTACCTAACGGTCTCCCCGCCGGAATATGGCGCGATGAATTTTCCTCCCGCAGATATTGCGGCGATTCTCACCAGGGCTCAGGAGGCAGGTTTTTGGCTTGCGGTCCACGCCATTGGAGATGAGGCAAACCGCATCATCCTCGACATCTTCCAGGAGCACGGTCTTCGCGGACGAATCGAGCACGCCCAGCTCGTCCGAGAAGAAGATTTCCCCCGGTTTAGTGAGCTCGGGATAGCCGCCAGTGTTCAGCCCGAGCACGCTGTCGATGATCGCGACGTGACCGACGTCTACTGGGCTGATCGCTCGACTCGAGCGTTTGCACTGCGCAGGCTGGTCGATTCTGAGGCGACATTGGTGCTGGGCTCTGACGCTCCAGTGTCCCCGCTTGATCCGTGGGTGAGTATTGCCGCAGCGGTCACGAGGACACGGGATGGACGAGACCCCTGGCATCATGAGCAGGCATTGACCTTGGAGGAAGCCCTGAGCTACTCCCACCGCAGCTCACTCGAGGTCTCTCAGCCTGCGGACATTGCGGTGTTGGATGCGGACCCTGCCTGGCTCATGGACGCCCTCGGCGCTGACATGGCGAAGGCCAGCGACGCATTGCGCGCCATGCCGGTTGCTCTGACGGTCTGCGCGGGAGTGGTGACGCACCGCGAGCTGTAGAAATTGTGTGGAGGGGATGACGGGAATCGAACCCGCACCATCAGTTTGGAAGACTGAGGCTC
>CAZPBS010000011.1:5767-33029 GCA_964584925.1 uncultured Microbacteriaceae bacterium | reverse complement strand
GACGCGACCGAGACACGACATTACCACTAAAGTCCACCGGGCATCAGGCCCATGCCTTAGCGTTAGAGGATGGGCTTACTGGACGCGCTGATATTGGGACTTATCCAGGGCCTGACAGAGTTCCTCCCCATCTCTTCCAGCGCCCACCTGCGCATCGCCGGGGAATTCCTGCCCGCCGCAACAGACCCGGGGGCGACCTTCACTGCCATCACCCAAATCGGCACCGAGCTCGCGGTCTTGGTGTATTTCGCCAAGGACATTGGGCGCATTCTGCAGGGCTGGTTCCGCTCCCTGGGTAAAGGTCGAGCCTGGTGGTCTAAGGCCTCCGCTGAAGATCGCTCTCACGCCCGCATGGGCTGGCTCATCATTGTGGGAACGTTACCCATTGTGGTGGTGGGCTACACCGCACAGGACTACATCCGAGGAGCCTTTCGCTCACTCTGGCTCGTCGCCACCGTTCTCATCGTGTTCGGATTGATTCTGGCCGTGGCGGATTGGTGGGGGCGAAAAACTCGCGATCTCACAGCTCTCACTGTTCCTCACGGTCTGCTCTACGGTGTCGCCCAAACACTCGCCCTGATACCGGGTGTCTCGCGCTCGGGTGCCACCATCGCGATGGGACGAACGCTCGGGTATGACCGAGTATCCGCGACGAGGTATTCGTTCCTGCTGGCCATCCCTGCGGTGTTTGGGAGTGGTTTCTACGAGCTCAACACCGCACTCACGCGCCCCGAGCTGGCGGGACCCTTCAGCTTGTTAGAAATCAGCGCGGCCACCATCGTGGCCTTTGGTGTTGCTCTCGCGGTGATTGCCTGGCTGATGCGCTACATCGCCACGAGAAGCTTTATGCCCTTTGTGATCTACCGGGTGGCGCTCGGAACAGCTCTCCTGATTGCTCTGGGAACCGGGTTTATCGACCCACTATGACTCGGTGGAGCCAGGCCGATCGGGGCGACTCTGCAGGTACTTCTCAAACTCCTCGGCAATAGCGTCACCGGAGGCCTCAGGAGCATCTGCTGCGTCCCGGGCCTGCTCGAGCTGATCGATGTACGCAGTCATGTCATCGTCTTCAGCGGCAAGCGCGTCAATTCCCTCTTCCCACCGCAGCGCTTCCACCTCAAGGGCTTCGCGGTCGGTGTCAATCCCAGTCATCTCCTCGAGTTTCTCTAACAGCGCGAGGGTTGCTTTGGGGGAGGGGGAGGTGTGGACGTAGTGGGGAACATGCGCCCACAGGTGGAGTGAGGGAATACCTACTTCCGCTGCAGCGAGAGAAAATACCGTCAGAACCCCGACCGGGCCCTCATAGGACGACTTCTCGATATCGAAGTGCTCCCGGATGTCGTGGTCATCGCTCGTTGCGGTGACTCTCACCGGCCGAGAGTGTGGCACATCAGCGAGCATCGCGCCGAGGAACACAATCGTCTCGATTCCGTGAGTGAGCGCCAGGTCGACCATGGTGGAGGCAAAGGATCGCCATAGACGAGAGGGCTCTTGTCCCACCAACACATAGGGGGTTTCCTCATCGCCGGGCTCGGGCCCGTAGAGGGTGACATCTGGCCAGTTAAGGAACCGGGTCCCATCGCTGGCGTGCTCGACGAGAGGCCTGGTCAACTGAAAGTCAAAGTACTCTTCAGGGTCGATTTGGGAGAGCGCCACGTGGACGCGTTGATCCAGAAGAGTTTGGGCCGCCGTGGTAGCAGAGTCACCCGCATCGTTCCAGCCTTCGAACGCGACAATAAGCAGTTTGCTCGGGTCGCTCATGGGGCTTTGAGACATGCAACCTCCGGTGATGTGGCACCAGCCTACCCCTCTCAGGGCGCCCAGTAGACTTCCTCAATATGGACCACATGCAGGCGGCGCTCTTCGATATGGATGGCACCATCATTGATTCTGAGCCGTATTGGATGACCGCGGAGCGGGAATTGGTCGAAAGTTTCGGCGGAACCTGGAGCGAAGAGCAGGGCTATGCGCTGGTGGGTAGTGGCTTGTGGAACTCCGCGTCTCTGCTCAAAGCAGCAGGCGTTGACCTGGAGCTAGATGACATTGTGCACCGCCTCAGCGATAGGGTACTGGCCCAAATCGAGGAGGCTGTTCCGTGGCGCCCCGGTGTGCGGCAGCTGTTCCACGGGCTACTCGAGGCAGACATTCCTTGTGCGTTGGTGACCATGTCGCTGCGCAAGAACGCGGTAGCGCTCGCTCAGGCCGTGGAGAAAGAGTTGGGCAAACCAGTGTTTCAGGCGATTGTCGCCGGTGATGACGTTGAAGCGCCCAAACCCAACCCCGAGGCCTATCTGAAGGGTGCTAGCGCCCTCGGGATGGATATTCACACCACAGTGGCGCTGGAAGATTCTGCCTTCGGAGCAGCGAGCGCATTTTCCGCTGGAGCCATCACGATTGGAATCCCGCTACACGTGGGCATTCCGCACAACTCGGTCCACGAAATGTGGTCCTCTCTTGAGGGCAAAACCGTCAGCGACCTCGATGCCGTGTGGCGGTCCCATCGACGGCAGGATGCTTCCTGATGGTTCGCCGGGGAACCCTCCAGGTGGGGGATCACGTGCAGTTGCGAGGCCCCAAAGGTATTTTGCACACCATCACCCTCGAGGCAGGGGGTAGTTTCCACACCCACAAGGGTCAAATCTTTCACGATGACCTGATCGGTCACCCTGAAGGGTCGGTGGTCACCACGGACCGTGACGTCGCGTACCTGGCACTTCGCCCGATGCTCTCCGACTTTGTCCTCTCGATGGCTCGGGGTGCCGCCATCATTTACCCCAAAGATGCGGCGCAGATTGTTTCCCTGGCTGATATCCAACCCGGCCACCGAGTCATGGAAGCCGGTGTGGGATCTGGCGCGCTCAGCATGTCGATCCTGCGAGCTGTGGGGGAGCAGGGGTCGTTGGTCTCCCTGGAGCGTCGTGAAGAGTTTGCCGACATTGCCCGGGCTAATGCCGAAGCTTTCTTTGGTCACCCACTCCAGCAGTGGAGCATCGAGGTGGGGGATTTTCAGGATCTCGCCACCGCCCACCCCGTAGGCAGTGTCGACCGGGTTGTGCTGGACATGCTTGCCCCGTGGGAATGTGTCGAGGCGGTGAGTCATGTTCTGATTCCCGGTGGCGTTGTGGCGGTCTACGTCGCCACGGTGACTCAGCTTTCGCGCGTGGTGGAGGCAGTGCGCGGCTCTGGACGTTTCACCAACCCCGAATCGCTCGAAGTTCTTCTTCGCCCCTGGCATGTGGAGGGTCTTGCTGTTCGACCCGAGCACCGCATGATTGGGCACACGGGGTTCTTGATGACCGCACGCGCGCTCGCACCGGGTGTGGTACTTCCGGAGACGAAGCGACGTGTGGCAAAGCCCGAATACTCCGACGAGGACGTCGAGGCGTGGACGCCAGGGGCCACCGGTCAACGTCACGCCAGTGACAAGAAGATTCGCAAAACAGTCCGTCAAGCTCAGGAGCGCGCGGAGAAGTCGGCGAGAGAAGTTCTCTAAGTGTCGCCTCGATAGACTGACGCCATGCCTCAGCTTTCCCTTCTTGGTGTCCTCGGAATTTCCGCACTCGTCGTCTCCGCAGGGGGAGCTTTAGCTCTCGGTGCGCTTCAGGTCGCCGAGGCTGAGCGCACCTGTGAGCTTCCCTACCAGAGCGGGAATGCCTCCAGTCTGGTGACAACCGCTAGGGGAGACTCTCCTCAGCCCGAAGTATCGTTCCCCACCCCCCTGATCACTCCGGAGCGTCAGGTCACCATTGTGGAGGAGGGCGAGGGTGAGCCTGCCAGAGCTGGTGGCTACATTGATTTTGATGTGAGCGTGTTTGTCGGCAGCGATGAAATGTATCTCACCGGGTCCAGCTACAACCCTTCCAACCCTGTTCGCAGGCCTGTGAATCCTGAACTTCCCGACTTCTTTGCCCAAGTTCTCGAGTGCCAGAAACCGGGGTCTCAGATCGTGGTGACCGCTGCGCTGGCGGACATTTTTGGACCGATTGATGAGGATGACTACCTCCAGAACTCGTCCACCGTTGTTGCTGTCATCGACGTACACGACACTTACCCCGGACGAGCTGACGGATCAGCGCGCCTTCCGCAATCGGGCCTGCCCACTATCACCCAGGCCCCCACAGGCCACCACGGGTTCAGTTTCCCCAATGCCCCGATTCCCGAGGATCTCCGGGTCTCGGTGTTGAAGATGGGCGAGGGCGAGCCCATCATGCAGGGTGATTTTGTCACCACCCACTTCACCGGAGTGGTCTGGAACACCCGACAGGTCTTCATTTCGAGTTTTGACCAGGGCGTTCCTCTGGGCGTGATTGCCGATGACCAGACAACGTCTGCCACTGGTGAAGGTGTGATTCCGGGTCTTGCGCAGGCTCTTGTCGGAAAAACTGTGGGTTCCCAAGTTCTCGTCTCGGTTCCACCGCAACTGGGTTACCAACCAGAGAACCTCCCACCCGGTGTGGGAGAGAACCAGACCCTGGTGTTTGTGTTCGACATTCTGGGCGTGAGTAACTAGAGCGAACCTCTTCCTTGAGGCTTAGGATGAGCCAGTGAGCACAGGGTCTCCAAGCGTCAATCCCGAGGACAGGCTTTTTCACCTGATTCTCGCCCTCATGGCGACCCGCTCAGGTCTCACCAAAGAGCACATTCTCTCGACAGTTCGCGGGTATCGCGAGGACACCGAATCGGGGATGGCTCGAGAAAGCCTGGAGCGTCGGTTTGAGCGCGACAAGGATGCTCTTCGCGAACTAGGGATTCCCCTCGAAGCCACCATTCCACCTGAAGACGATGGCAACAACAAGAACACCCTGTATCGCATTCCCAAGGGTGAATATGACCTGCCTGAGGGCGTTGAGTTCACCGGGCGCGATATTGCTCTCCTGAACCTTGCGGCGACACTGTGGCGGGAGGGGACACTCTCCAAAGAAGCACACATCGCCACCCGCAAGCTCCAATCTTTTGGCGTCCACATCGATGAGCCTCTCCTCGGGTTTGCCCCTCTGATTAGCACCAGGGACCCCGCACTCACCGTGCTTCGGGATGCTCTGGAGCGCGAGCTGCAGGTCGAGTTTGAGTACCTCAAACCAGGGGAGAGCGTGGCGTCGAGGCGGCAAGTGTCACCGCTTGCTCTGGTGAACCACGAGGGGCGCTGGCACCTGTACAGCCACGAAACGTCGAGCGCTCAGAACAAGACTTTTCTTCTGCGTCGCATTGTGTCAACAGTCAGGATTTTGGCCGAGGAAGCAGTCTCTGGTGGGGAGGGCGTCGCCGAGGATGCCCTTGCTGACCTGACAAACCTTTACGACCAACAGATCGCGACTCTTGCTGTAAGCCAGGATTCCGACGCGTGGAGTGCACTATCGCAACGCCTCGGAACCCAGATCGGTGAGGGGGAGCTGAGAGTTCACTACACCGATGTCGACATTTTTGCTGGCGAACTGAGTTCGTTTGGTGACGACGTCACGGTTCTCGAGCCAGCAGACCTCCGCGATCGCGTCATTGCTCACCTGCGCAAGGTGGTGGCCCACCATGGCTAAGTCGACTCCGAGGCCCACCACCTCCGACAACCTCCTGATGCTCCTCGCCTTGGTTCCCTATGTTCTGGATCGCGGGGAAGTCAGTGTGAAGGAGGCTGCCGAGCATTTTGGGAGAAGTGACAGCGACATTGTTCGCGCTGTCGAGCTCATCGCCTGCGCGGGGATACCCGGTGACAACGAGGCGTACTCTCACCTCGACCTTTTTGACATCGACTGGGACCTTTTTGAGAGTGAACAGAAAATCACGCTCTGGAACACAGTGGCCTTGGATAACAAGCCACGCTTTAGCGCCCGAGAAGCCACCGCTCTCCTCGCTGGTTTGCAATACCTTGCTTCTCACCCCGCATACTCCTCCCGTGCGGACCTGGAAGAGGTCATGGCAAAGCTTCGCGCCGGAAGTGGCGCCGTGGAGCCCGTGCGCATCGCGGTCGGAGCAGGTGCTGTCGCCGAGCATGTCAGCGTGCTGAACGAGGCAATTTCTACCCGCCGCTCCATCACCGCGGTGTATCACAACAAACGTGGCGAGTCAGGGAAGCGAACCCTCGATCCACTGCTTCTCGAGTCTCGAGACGCGCTCTGGTACGTGAGGGCTTGGTGTCACACTCGGCAAGCGCTTCGCACTTTCCGGGTGGATTACATGGACTCGGTGGAGCTCACCACACACCCCCACGCTGATCACTCGTCGATCATTGATGACATCTCGTCAGAGTTGTTTGACCCTTCTCCTAGCGACGTGGTGGTGACGATCGAGTGCCCCACCAGAGCGCTGCCAATCATTGCGGATTATCTGCCCCGAGGCTTCACTCCGCCGGCCGGTCAGGACATGGTTGTGGTCGACATCCCCTTCGCGCATTACGGATCACTCACACATTTTGTGGGAGCGCATCCAGACCTCGTGCGGGTGCTGGCGCCTGCCTCTGCGAAGGAGGCAGTGCAAAGCTTCGCTGCGAGCGCACTGTCTCGCTATGACCAGGGTTCCTAAACTCCCCGGTGCTACACTTTTGCCACCACACGCCACAGGGAGGCTAGAGGATGTCGGGAAATCTCGGAGGCTGGACTGGTCTCATTGTTTTGGTCGTAATTTTGCTCCTCTTTGGTGCCCCCAAACTCCCTGCTTTGGCGAAGAGCTTGGGTCAGTCGTTGAAAATCTTCAAGAGTGAGGTCCGCCCCGGCGATGACAGCACCGATTCGGCAGACTCTTCCGGCTCCGAAGGTTCCGACGACACCAAGCGCTAACCGTGGCTGCCAGTAGGCGCCGCTCTCCTGAGGGACGCATGTCCTTGGGGGAACACCTGGTGGAGCTCAGACGCCGTCTGGGCATCGTTGGTATTTCTATCGTGGTGGCGGGCATCGGCGGTTGGTTCCTCGCCGATCCGGTCTGGGCAGCACTGAGTGAGCCAGTTCTCGAGATTGCTCGAGAGCGTGACCGTGATGCCGACATCAACTACACCTCGGTGACGGAAGCGTTTGACACCAAGATTGCCATTGCCCTGGTGCTCGGCATTGTGATGGCGGCACCAGTGTGGCTGTATCAAGTCTGGGCATTCTTTGTCCCAGCGCTGATGCGGAAAGAACGTCGCTACGCCCTGGGCTTCCTCGGGGCAGCAGTACCTCTGTTTTTCGCTGGCGTGAGCATGGGCTGGTGGGTTCTGCCGAACATTGTGGTGTTGCTCACTGGCTTTGCTCCCGAGCAGTCCTCCACTTTGCTCACCGCGAAGGTGTATCTCGACTTTGCCCTCAAACTGGTCG
Organism: uncultured Microbacteriaceae bacterium; assembly: GCA_964584925.1. GTDB lineage: Bacteria > Actinomycetota > Actinomycetes > Actinomycetales > Microbacteriaceae > Pontimonas. The sequence continues at coordinate 25,749 of CAZPBS010000011.1, read as the reverse complement.
TGGCCATCGGTGTGGGTTTTGTGCTCCCCGTCTTCTTGGTGCTTCTCAACGTCATTGGGGTGTTGAGTGCGAAAGCCATCATCGGAGGCTGGCGTTGGGCGATAGTGGTGATTTCGGTGTTTACCGCACTGGCCACACCAGCCGCGGACGTGGTCTCCATGATTCTTCTGGCCATCCCGATGGTGATTCTGTATTTCCTGGCAGCAGGTATTGCCTGGCTCAACGATCGCCGTCAGGCCAAAAAAGCCGCCAAGCTCCTCCAGAACAGCGCTGAGAACTAGAGCGCTGGTTGATGACAAACCAGAGTCCCGCAGACAAGTTCCAGGCTGCCCGATCACGCCAGGGGCATCCCCAGTTGGAGGCCTTTAGGGCTGGCTTAGGGTTTGATCTCGATCACTTCCAGGTCGCCTCTTGCGAGTCCGTGGAGGACGGCCGCGGTGTGCTGGTCGCCGCGCCCACGGGGGCGGGAAAGACGATTGTGGCGGAGTTTGCTGTGCATCTGGCGATGCTGCAAGCGCAGGTGAAGGTTTTCTACACCACGCCCATGAAAGCGTTATCGAACCAAAAGTTTCAAGAACTCGTCGCCACTTATGGCGCTGACGAGATTGGGTTGCTCACCGGTGATAGCAGCGTCAACCCTCGCGCACGAGTGGTCATTATGACCACTGAGGTGCTACGCAACATGCTCTATGCAAAGAGTGACCTGCTGGACAATCTGGGCTACGTGATCATGGATGAGGTCCACTACCTCGCGGATCGCTTCCGCGGGGCAGTCTGGGAAGAGGTCATCATCCACCTGCCCTCCTCGGTGCAACTCATTTCTTTGAGCGCCACGGTGTCTAACGCTGAAGAGTTCGGGGATTGGTTACAAACCGTTCGAGGACACACCGACGTCATCGTGAGTGAGGACCGACCGGTTCCCCTACACCAACACATGATGTTCGCCCACAAGCTCCTGCCTCTTTTTCATGCCCGCAAAGGCAAGCTGGAAGTCAATCCAGAAGTAGTGCAGACCTCACAGATGCTCGGTCGCAGCACAAGCCCGCGCGGCTCACGGGGAAGGGGAGCCCCCCGCTACCAGCGCTATGAAGACCGGCGCCACAAGGTGTATCGCTCGGATGTGATTTCTCTCCTGGATGAGAACGAACTACTCCCCGCGATTTTCTTTATCTTTTCCCGAATCGGTTGCGACCAAGCTGTGTCACAGGTTCTCAATCGGGGGGTCACCCTCACGACCGAGCACGAGCGCGTGGCAATTTTGGACCTTGTCGAGGAGAAACTCGATCGCCTCGACGATGACGATCGCGGTGTGCTCGGATATGACTCCTGGCTCGATGGCGTGCTGCGCGGCGTTGCAGCCCACCACGCCGGCATGTTGCCCATGTTCAAGGAAGTCGTAGAGGAACTCTTTCGACGCAAACTCCTCAAAGTGGTCTTCGCCACGGAGACGCTCGCGCTCGGTATCAACATGCCAGCGCGCACCGTTGTTCTCGAAAAGCTCGACAAATTCAATGGGGAAGCCCGAGTCCCGATCACGGCAGGGGAGTACACCCAGCTCACCGGGCGAGCGGGTCGGCGAGGTATCGATGACGAAGGGCATTCGGTCATTATTTGGCAACCGGGGATCAACCCGGAGGCTGTGGCCGCGCTCGCGTCGAGGCGGTCCTACCCCCTGAAATCAAGCTTCAAGCCGACCTACAACATGGCGGTCAACTTGATTGCACAGTTTGGAGTGGAGCAAACGCGGAGCATCCTGGAGTCCTCCTTTGCCCAATTCCAGGCAGACCGCCACGTGGTGGAGCTTGCACGCACTGTTCGCAAGAACGAGGAATCACTGCACGGCTACCTCGAGGCAATGACCTGCCACCTGGGAGATTTTGCCGAATACGGTCGACTCCGGAGGGACCTCAGTGACCTCGAGCGGCAGAGGGGTCACGTGTCGAAAAAAGGTGAGGCAGCGACGCCTCAGGAGATGGCCAAGCTTCGAAAGTCCCTCTCCCACCACCCCTGCCATCAGTGTCCCGATCGGGAATCTCACGCCCGGTGGTCTGAGCGGTGGTGGAAGCTCGAAAAGGAAACCGAGAAAGTGCGGTCACAGATTCGCCGACGCACCGGCGCCATCTCCACAACCTTCACCAGGGTTATGGATGTCCTACTCGAGACGGGTTATCTCAAGAAAGGCGACTCAGAGCTCGAGATCACCGATCACGGCACCATCTTGCGCCGGATTTATGGTGAGAGGGACCTACTCGTCGCTGAGTGCCTGAGGCGACAAGCCTGGGGCGATCTCAATGCCTCAGAGCTTGCGGCCATGGTCGCTGCACTGGTGTATGAACCACGACGCGATGATGGACCTGTCGACCCGCGTTTTCTTCCTGGAGGGAATTTTCCGGGAGCGCTGGATCACACGCGGCGATTGCACCGGAAACTGACTGAGGTTGAGATGAAGCATCAGCTTCCCGTCAGCTCCGAACTCTCACCCCAGCTTGCCCTCGCCGTGTATCGCTGGGCACAGGGCCACCATCTTGATGACATCTTGGAAGGCGACGAGGTCCAGGTCGGCGACTTTGTGCGCTGGTGTAAACAAATCGTGGATGTTCTCGACCAAATCATCACCGTCGGTGTTGGCCCGATTCATCACACTGCCTTGGAAGCGCGCGCCCTGGTATTCCGAGGCATTGTTGCTCTCAGCAGCGTCGCTTAGGCTACGAGGCTGATGACTCCCTTCTCCCTCGACCAGCGCAATCATCTGCGTTTCGTTCCCCCGGTTCCTGCGGCACTGGGGATGGCAATACTGGCCGGGTGGATTATGGATTTCGGCTTCCCTGACCACGACATCTGGCCCCTCGCGCTTGTGGGCCTAGCTCTCATGCTCTGGTCAGCACGGGGACTGTCATTTCACCGAGCCCTACTTGTGGGTGCCGTCGGAGGGTTCACCTTCTTTGGGATTTTGATCTGGTGGCTCACCGTCTACCTGGGTCTCATCCCTTGGATAGCCCTCACCTTGGCCCAAGTCTTTTTCTTCAGCCTCGGCATAGGACTGGTGGGACTCGCCTGGCAATACGGGTCAAGGCAGTGGCCAAGCCTCACCGGGCGTCTCCTCATCACCCCAGCTCTGGTCGGCGGCGCCTGGATGACCAGGGAAGCAGTGTCCTCGGTCTTCCCGTTCGGCGGGTTTGCCTGGGCGCGACTCTCTCAAAGCCAATCCGAGAGCACTCTGGCTCCGTTGGTCGCGTGGGTAGGGACCTCGGGGATGAGCTTTCTTCTCGCGTTCTTCGTCGCATTCGTGATTGCTTTGATGACAGACAAGCGTCTCGCCTGGGATGCAAGAGCCACCTTGGCCTGGTCGGCAGCACTCGCCTTGGTGGTGTGGCCTGCGTGGCCTGTCCAAGAATCAGGGTCACTCCGTGTGCTTGCAGTCCAAGGAAACGCCGATGCTGGTTTGTTCGCCGATTACGACTGGGGTGACAACCTTGCCGATCACTACCGAGTAACGACGCCACTGTACGGGCAAGACGTCGACGTCGTCATCTGGCCAGAAAACGCCTCTGATGTTGACCCCCTGAGGTACCCAGAAGCGGCAGCACTCGTGTCAGAGGTCTCCCGAGAAATGGGGGCACCGCTGGTGGTGGGAGCGATTACTCGAGACGGTGTCGAGACGTTCAACAGCATGTTGCTGTGGGAATACGACGCCGAGACCGGCAGGGACATCGTGCGAGACCAGTACGACAAAATTCACCCCGTTCCCTTTGCTGAATACCTGCCGTGGCGTGACTTTTTCTACCCTCTAGCTCCCTCACTTTTTGACATGGTGCCGAGGGATTATTCGTTTGGTCAGCGCGACACCGTGTTCGAAGTGGACGGTGCCACAGCAGGGATCGCTATCTGTTTCGACATCGTGGATGACGAAATTGTGTGGTCGATGATGGGCTCTGGTGCCGACATCATTTTTGCTCCGACCAACAACGCTGATTTTGGCCGCACCGATCAGAGCATCCAGCAGCTCTCTATCGCCCGCATGCGCGCCATTGAGACTGGCCGGAGCGTCGTGAATATATCCACCGTGGGCACGAGTGCCGTGATTGACCCGCGGGGGAGGGAGCTCGATCGCCTACCCACCTACGAGGAGGGATACATGCTCTTGGACGTCCCACTTGCGGAGCACACCACTCCGGCAACGCTGATTGGTCGGAATCTGGAGCTACTAGTGGTCGGATTCACGCTGGCCGGGATTCTGATCGCCATGCTCGGTGAACGTCAGCGATCTTCACGAAGGGGACGTGGGGGAGTGGTCTCTAACCCAGCGTGAGCTCCGGGAAGAGTTCCCCCCGGACCTCAACGGCAAGATCGCTGCGGTCTGTGACGATTCCGTGTACTCCCATGGTCCATAGCCGTCGCATGTCCTCAGGATTGTTGATGGTCCACACGTGCACCTCAAGACTTTTTCTCTTCGCGAGACGCAGCATGCTTGGAGTAACGAGGGCTACTCCATACCTAGAAGGTGGAATCTGGAGTGCTACCACCTCCGGTGGCACAGACCACGTCTCCATCGGAAGACCCAGCCACGTGCGCAGGCGCGCCTGAATCACCATCGACTGGGAGGTGCTGCTGACGACCTCGGGGAGCAGGTTGACTGTGGCCTGGCGAGTGGGTTCATCAAAGGAGGTGGCGAGAATTCGGCTCTCTGCGCCATGACCCCGAATGACCTCCACAAAAGGTTCCACAGCAGCGCGAGTCTTGAGATCAACGTTGAACTTGGCGTCAGGGAATCGTCTCAAGAGTCGATCCAGGGTAGGAAAGCCCTCACCAAAGCCCAGATCCATCTCCGCCAGCTGGCGCTCGCTGAAGTCCGACACCAGTCCTGGACGCCCTGCAACGCGCACGAGATCCGGGTCGTGGGCCACGATGACAGACCCATCTTTCGACAGGTGAACGTCTGTCTCCAGAATGTCTGCTCCGGATTCCACGGCTGCCTCGAAGGCGCCCACAGTATTTTCTGCGTGTTTCAGTGCTAAACCGCGATGGGCAATGACGCGAGGATACTGCCCCTCCAAAAACGTCACGACCTACCCACTTTTTCCATTTAGACGCTGTCGGCAAGTATAGGCATCCAAAACAGACGAGTCCTTATAGGCTCGAGCAATGACGAATCCGCTCACTCCTGGCCAGCTCACTGGAGCGCGGGCCCTCATCACCGGGTCCTCCCGCGGCATCGGTGCGAAAACCGCAGAGTACTTGGCTGACGCTGGCGCCTCCGTGGTCATCAACTACCGCAACAAAGAGGCTCGTGCCCAGAAACTCGTGGAGAGCATTGAGGCCTCCGGTGGAACCGCCATTGCCGTGGGAGCTGATCTGACAGATCCAGTGGGGGTCGCCCGGATGGTGGGGTCAATCAAGGAGCGCTGGGGCGGCCTTGACCTCCTCATTCTGAACGCTTCCGGAGGCATGGAAGCTGACATGGGTGAGGACTATGCCATGAAGCTCAACCGCGACGCTCAGGTGGGGCTTCTGATGAGCGCATTGCCGCTGATGGAGCGCGGAGCAAGGGTGGTGTTCGTGACGAGCCACCAAGCCCACTTCATTCGCGAGGTCGAGACAATGCCGGAATATGTGCCCGTTGCGCTCTCTAAACGAGCTGGCGAAGACGCTCTGCGTGGCATGAATGACCAGATGAAAAGCCTCGGTATCGATTTTGTCGTCGTGTCGGGCGACATGATCGAGGGAACGGTCACCGCGACGCTTCTGAACAGGGCAAACCCTGGTGTGATCGACCAACGTAAAGAGCAAGTCGGCAAGCTCTACAACGTGGATGAGTTCGCGGCCGAGGTAGCTCTTGCGGCTGTGGAAGACATTCCCGACGACCACACGCGCCTCGTGGGCGATATTTCGAGCTTTCAGACCTCCTAGTGCCAGCGAAGGACGCCCTCCGCCTGACCAGCAGGGTTCTCTTGATGGACCCGAATGGTGCATGCCTGTTTTTCATGACGGCAGCACCAGATTCTTCCGGATATTCGAGGTGGATTACTCCGGGTGGAGGTGTTGACCCCGGAGAAACTCATGCCGAGGCAGCCCTCCGGGAGCTCCACGAGGAAACGGGCCGGCGCTTTCCTGACGCGGGTGACCCAGTGTGGACTTACAGCTTCGAGGTGACTTTCGACCAGGCGGATCACAATCGGGGATACGCCGAGTACTTTCTCGTGCGCAGCGAACGGTTTGAACCAGCAAGCACGTTCTGGACTGCTGAGGAACATATCGACGTCACCCAGTGGTCATGGTTTACGGCAGAAGAGTTAGAGGCTCAGGGTGAGCCCTACGAGCCTGGGCCGCTACCAGAGGTGATGCGAAAGCTCGCGACTTCTCTGTAGACTCCGATAATCTATATTATGTCAGGTTGCGAGCCGAGGGTGTGCCGCTGTGTGGAGACACCCCCACTACCCCGCGATCAGGAGTTGGTCGAAGCAACCCACTCGTCGAGCTTCGCTTGAGCGAGGCCGGAATCAAGTGTCTTCTGCGCAACGGCGATTTTTTCGCTCAAACGCTCCATGAGTCCACGGTCCCGCTCAGCAGGGTTTTCTGCCAAGGCAAAGGACACCAAGCCAGCTGCAGCGTTCAGCACGACGATGTCTCGCACCGGTCCGGGCTCTCCAGCAAGCACGCTCCTAGCAAGAGTCGCGTTGTGTTCAGGGCTGTCTCCGAGGAGATCCTCAGGGCGAGCTTTCGCGAGACCCAACTCCTCCGAGTTCACGTCGTGCTCATAAATCTGGCCTCTGGTCACTTCCCACACATGAGAGTGACCTGTGGTCGTCATCTTGTCGATGCCATCATCACCTCGGTACACCAGAGCGGTAGCCCCCCGGGTCCTAAAAACCCCCGCAACCTGGGGCACTCGCCCGAGATTGCTGACCCCCACGGCGCTAGCCTCTGGCCTTACCGGGTTACACAGCGGCCCCAGAATGTTGAACACGGTGGGGATACCGATTTCTTTGCGCGCAGTGGCGGCGTGGCGAAAACCCGGGTGGAACTTCGCGGCAAACACGAAGGTCATACCCACTTCGTGGAACACGCGGGCTACATCACTGGGCTCTAGTTCCAGATTCACGCCGAGAGCTCCCAGAACATCACTTGCCCCTGAGGCAGAACTGGCGGCGCGATTGCCGTGTTTCACAACCGGGACGCCTGCTGCTGCCGCCACAATCGAGGCGATAGACGACACGTTGACCACCGCGCCATAAGGGTCTCCCCCGGTGCCGACGATATCGAGAACCATCGGGTCGATAGGCAAGGCCACAGCGTGCTTCAGAACAGCGTCGCGAAAACCCACAATCTCGTCCACGGTTTCCGACTTGGCCCGAAGCGCCACAAGAAAAGCCGCCATCTGGGAGTCCGTGACCTCCCCCGCCATCACAGCCTCCATCGCTCTGCTCGCCTGCGCGACGGTCAAGTCGCGGCGATCGAGCAGCTGGGTCAGTGTCTCGGGCCACGAGTAATCGGAGGGCATAAAGCCCATGGTATCGGCCGAATCGGGCATGTCGTGGGGCAAAGTCCCAGTCTGACATCAGGCATAATGGAGGGGTGAGTAGCGCATCTCTGACATCAGGTCTTTCTGCGCCCACAGTAAATCGACCCAACGTCGTTGCTGTGGGCACCATTGTGTGGCTGGGCAGTGAGGTGATGTTCTTCGCCGGTTTGTTCGCGATTTACTTCACCCTGCGCTCTACATCCCCAGAACTGTGGGAATCCAGGGTTACTCTGCTCAACATTCCTTTTGCTGCCATCAACACCACGATTCTTGTGCTCTCCAGTGTGACGGCCCAGTTTGGTGTGTTCGCTGCAGAGCGTCTGCAAGCCCGCGCTACCGGGTGGAAGCCCACCCAATGGGGCATGATCGAATGGTTCTTCCTCACCTATGCGATGGGCGCCATTTTCGTGGCCGGTCAGGTCTACGAGTATGCACTGTTGGTTTCTGAAGGCCTGACCCTGGCCTCTGACGCCTATGGTTCCGCCTTCTTCCTCACCACCGGCTTCCACGGACTTCACGTGACCGGCGGTTTGATTGCGTTTTTGCTGGTAATCGGCCGTGCATACGCTGTGAAGAACTTCACGCATCGTGAGGCAACGAGCGCCATTGTGGTTTCGTATTACTGGCACTTCGTTGACGTGGTGTGGATTGGTCTGTTCCTCGTCATTTACGTCCTGAGATAACACAGAGAAGAAAGTAGTTGCGCTCTCCTATGGCCTCATCCCGCTCCCGCCGCCACTCCGGTCGTCGTCACCCTCTTATGGGTGCTCTTCTGCTGGTCATTGGTCTGTTCGTAACTGGTGGAGCATACGCGGCTGCCAGCACGGGAATCGCTCACGCGCAAGATGCGCCCGTGTCCCAGGAGGCTCTCGTCGAAGAGGGCGAGAAACTCTTCCTCTCTAACTGTGCCAGTTGCCACGGCCTGAACGCCGAGGGAACTGTGGCGGGACCGACGCTCATTGGTGTGGGAGCACTCTCCGTCGACTTCCAGGTCGGAACTGGACGTATGCCTATGGCGGCGTCTGGCCCGCAGGCAGAGGTAAAACCCGTCCAGTTCACCCAACCTCAGATTGATGCGATGGCCGCTTGGGTCGCCACCCTGGCGCCGGGGCCTGGAATGCCGGATCCTCAGTACTACGCCGCTGATGGCGATGTTGCCAACGGTGCGGAGCTCTTCCGCATCAACTGCGCGATGTGCCACAACGTGGCCGGAGCGGGTGGAGCGCTCACTGAAGGTAAGTATGCTCCCCACCTCCGAGACCTTCAGCCCATCCACATCTATGGCGCCATGGTCACCGGTCCGCAGAACATGCCAGTGTTTAGCGACATGAACCTCACGCCGGAAGAAAAGAACGACGTCATCTCGTATCTCAAGTATCTCGATGAGAACCCGTCTGTCGGTGGCTTCTCCCTGGGCAGCTTGGGTCCTGTATCCGAAGGTTTGTTCATTTGGCTGATCGGCCTGGGTGGCCTGATTGCCGTCGCAGTGTGGCTAACAGCTCGCTCTAACTAGTCCGGACAGAAAGGGACATCGCACAATGGCGAAAAAGCCACCAGCTTCAGGAATCGAGACTTCGGGTCACGATGAAGTCATGGACCCCGGCACCGCTGTTGAGCCCTCCAGTGCACCCCAAAACCCTGGATTAGCCCCCGAGCACCAGCGTGTGACTGATCTTGACGAAAAAGAAGCGAAGGGCATGGAGCGGCGTATCGCCGGCTTTTTCCTGCTCTCCATCGTGGGAAGCGTGTTCGCGGCGGTGGCGTATGTAGTGTTCCCCATCATCCCCGGGGACATGTCATCGGTTCGTGTCAATAACCTCATGGTTGGCCTGGGACTCTCGGCAGCCCTGCTGGGGGTCGGAATTGGCGCCGTTCAGTGGGCCAAAGCGCTGATGCACGGTCATGAACTCGTAGAAGAACGTCACCCCACCCGTGGCACTGAAGAAGCTCGCGCAGCAGCAGTCGAGACCTTCCAGCAAGCCAACAAAGAATCTGGATTCACCCGCAGATCGCTGGTGCGGAATACGTTGTTTGGCGCTCTCCTCGCAGCTCCCATTCCCGCTGTCGCGCTGTTTCGGGATCTAGCCCCCGCCGATGACCCGATTGCTCGGATGAAGCAAACCATGTGGGCCGAGGGTGTGCGCCTCACTCGAGACCCCAGCGGAGTTCCCATCAAGGCCTCCGAGGTGACCATTGGTTCCGCCTTCCACGTGGTTCCCGACGGATGGAAAGACCTGGAGCACCACAAGCTAGAAGAAAAGGCAAAAGCCGCTGTCTTGCTGATGCGCCTCCCCGTTGATGAGCTCAACGAAGATCCAGCGAAGGCGTCGTGGTCCTACCAGGGCATCGTCGCGTATTCCAAGATTTGTACCCACGTCGGATGCCCGGTTGCTTTGTACGAACAGCAAACCCACCATCTGCTGTGCCCCTGCCACCAATCTGAGTTTGACGTGGCAAATCACTGTGAAGTTATCTTTGGACCCGCGGCGCGGCCTCTTCCACAGCTTCCTATCACCATTGATGCGGAAGGATATCTCGTAGCACGAAGTGATTTCACTGAACCTGTTGGACCTAGTTTCTGGGAGCGTGAACTGTGAGCACAACACTAGAGAGCACACCGAAAGCTGACGTCGGTCGTGGCATGCGGTTTACTAACTGGGCAGCCAATTACGTCGATGAGCGCACCAGTGCTTCGACAGCAGTCAAAGCACTCGGTCGCAAGATTTTCCCTGACCACTGGTCCTTCATGCTGGGTGAAGTTGCGCTCTACTCGTTCATCGTCATCCTGATTAGTGGCACGTTCCTGACGTTCTACTTCGACCCTTCGATGAGCCACGTGGAATATGAGGGCTCATACCTCCCCCTGAAGGGCATCGAAATGTCGGTGGCCTATCACACGGCACTTGACTTGTCCTTCGACATCCGAGGCGGACTGCTGATGAGGCAGGTCCACCACTGGGCTGCCCTGCTGTTTGTGGCATCAATTGTGCTGCACATGCTTCGTGTGTTCTTCACGGGGGCATTCCGCAAGCCTCGTGAGTTGAACTGGATTGTGGGCTTCCTGCTCTTCGTCCTCGCTATGGCAGAGGGTTTCACCGGCTACAGCCTCCCCGACGACCTGCTCTCGGGCAACGGTCTGCGCATCATTGACGGCATGATCAAGGCCTTCCCGGTCGTGGGCGTGTGGATTTCCTACCTCTTCTTCGGCGATGAGTTCCCGGGCATGGAAGTTATTCCCCGACTGTATGTCCTGCACATCATGTTGCTTCCCGCGATTCTGATCGCCTCCCTGGCGATTCACATGGTGCTGTTGGTGGTCAACAAGCACACTCAGTTTGCTGGGCCCGGTCGTACCAACGACAACGTCGTGGGATCACCCGTCATGCCAGTGTTTGCTGCCAAAGCTGGTGGATTCTTCTTCCTGGTCTTCGGCGTGATCATGCTGATTGCCTCGCTCTTCACCATCAACCCGATTTGGAACTACGGTCCCTACGACCCCTCCCCTGTGTCTGCGGGTACTCAACCCGACTGGTACATCGGGTTCGCAGACGGAGCTCTGCGCCTTGTTCCGCCAGGGTGGGAGTTTGTGCTGTTTGGCTACACCTGGTCGATGAACATCCTTGTGCCTACGGTGGTTCTGATTGTCTTCATCGCCGCGATTGCTTTGTACCCCTTCTTTGAGGCCTGGGTGACGGGCGACAAGCGTGAGCACCACATTGCCGACCGCCCTCGCAATGCACCCACACGCACGGCAATTGGTGCGGTTGGTGTTGTTTTCTATGCCGTGCTGTGGGCGGCGGCGAGCTCCGACCTCATCGCCACCCACTTCAAGCTGACTATTGAAGGTGTCATCAACACCCTCCAGGTCTTGCTCATTGTGGGACCGATTCTGGCCTTCATCATCACGAAGCGAACCTGCTTGGCGCTGCAACGCAAAGATCGTGAGATTGCGCTCCACGGCTATGAGAGTGGACGTATCGTGCGACTTCCCGGCGGTGAGTACGTGGAGGTCCACGAACAGCTCGACGAGTATGAGCGTTGGAGACTCCTGGACTACAACGAGTACCAGCCCCTTACGGTGCGACCCAATGACGAGGGACGGATCACCGTGGGGACCAGGTTGCGGGCCGGAATGTCCCGCTGGTTCTTCGAGGACCGGGTACTCCCGATTGAGGCTAAAGAACTCGAAGGCGCCAGCAAACACTAGTCTGCAGGTGCGCAGAGTATTTCTGCATGGCACATCCCCGAAGGGGTGAGGTGTCAGATTAGGTAAACAGCCGGCGCATGTATTCAGCCTGCTGGGTGTAGCCCAGCCTGTCGTAGAATCCTCCAGCTCGGCGTGAAGCGACCGTGAGCTGGGTGACACCACTTTCTTCGCAGGCTTTTTCGACGGCTCGCACAAGAGCCGTCCCTACCCCGCTGGTCTGCATCCTGTCATCCACCACAATCTCCTGCAGTTGTGCGGAAGGACCGTTGGTGTACAGGAGAGGATTAATGGTGGTGAGCGCGTATCCAGCCACCACACCGTCGACCTCGGCAACATGCAGTAAGGAACGAGGGTGGTCCGCAAGGACCACCGGGAACGCCTGCGCAAAGGCCTCCGCATCGACTGGCACAGCGTGGCCGAGTCGCCCGACAAGTTCCAAAATCCGAGGTCCATCGGCTTCGGAAGCGAACCGAATAACCGGTGTGCTAGCGGGCAAAATATCCTCGGTAGTACTCGTACGTCCAGCCCACTATTCCGATCAGGACGAACGGTACTGCGTACAGCGAGACCCAGTAGCCCACAGCAAGCCCCAAGAAGGCCAATGCGGCTCCAGCTGCAAGGAAGATGGGCCACCAGCTCCAAGGGCTGTAGAAGCCGATTTCCGGGTCTCCGTCGTCAACTTCTGCATCCAAACGGTCTTCTGGCAGTTCACCACCCTGGTTCTTGAGCTGAACCTGGAGGTAAAACGCTATGAAAACCGTCAGCGCACCACTGAGAACGATGGCCAGCGAGCCAACCCACTCCACTGCGCCTTTGTCTATGACTGACCAGACTGTGTACACGGCGGAGAGAGCGAAAAAATAGGCCGTCAGGATCCATAACAGGACGATGTTAGTTTTCATAGCTGTTCGTTTCCTACTGTGCTGCCTTGGCGGGCGCCTTCTTGGTTGACTCAACCGCAGGAAGGTCAACCTCGGGGTGGTTCAAATCGAAGGCTGGAGACTCAGAACGAATCCGAGGGATCGACGTGAAGTTGTGTCGAGGAGGGGGACATGACGTTGCCCACTCCAGCGACCGACCGTATCCCCACGGGTCATTGACGGTCACCTTCTGTCCGTTACGAGCGGTGAGGTACACGTTCAAGAAGAACGGAATCATCGAGAGCGCCAACAACACCGATCCCACGGTGGAGAGCTGGTTCATCCAGGTGAAGCCGTCCTCAGGAAGGTACGTGGCGTAACGGCGAGGCATGCCCATAACTCCCAGCCAGTGCTGGATCAGGAACGTCATGTGGAAACCCACGAAGAGGATCCAGAAGTGTACGTGTCCAAGAGACTCGTTCAGCATCTTTCCGGTGAACTTGGGCCACCAGAAGTAGAAGCCGGCGAACATAGCGAACACGACAGTTCCAAACACGACGTAGTGGAAGTGAGCCACCACGAAGTAGCTATCCGAGACGTGGAAGTCCAGTGGAGGTGAAGCCAGAATCACACCGGTCAAACCACCAAAGACGAAGGAGATCAGGAATCCCAGTGCAAAGACGATAGGAGTTTCAAAGGTCACAGAACCACGCCACATTGTTCCAATCCAGTTGAAGATCTTCACACCGGTGGGAACCGCAATCAACATCGTCATGAGCGCGAAGAACGGCAGCAAGACCGAACCTGTGACATACATGTGGTGGGCCCACACAGTCATCGAGAGCGCAGCAATAGCAATTGTCGCGTAGACCAGAGTCTTGTAACCGAAGATGGGCTTCCGGCTAAACACCGGGAAGATTTCAGACACAATTCCGAAGAACGGCAGAGCAATGATGTACACCTCGGGGTGGCCGAAGAACCAGAACAGGTGCTGCCACAGAATCGCTCCACCGTTGGCGGCGTCGTAAACATGGGAGCCGAAGACTCGGTCAGAGCCCAATGCGAGCATGGCCGCGGCCAACACCGGGAATGCCAGCAGCACCAGGATCGAAGTCACCAGTGTGTTCCAGGTGAAGATGGGCATACGCCACATCGTCATACCGGGAACGCGCATCGTGATGATGGTGGTGATGAAGTTCACCGCACCCACAATGGTTCCAAAACCGCTCAAACCCAGCCCGAACACCCAGAGATTCCCTCCGAGACCCGGTGAGAAGGTCTGGCTTGACAGCGGTGTGTAGGCAAACCACCCAAACGAGGCTGCCCCCTGCGGGGTCAGGAATCCCGAGACGGCAATCAGCGACCCAAAGCTAAAGAACCAATAGGCCAAGGCGTTCAGGCGCGGGAATGCCACGTCAGGGGCGCCAATCTGGAGTGGCATCAAGACGTTCGCGAAACCAGCAAACAGCGGGGTTGCAAACATCAGCAACATAATCGTCCCGTGCATGGTGAAGAGCTGGTTGTACTGCTCCTTAGTGGCGACAATTTCCAATCCCGGAGCGAACAGCTGCGCACGGATCACGAGCGCCATAACACCGCCGAGCAAGAAGTAGAGGAACGACGTGATGAGGTAGAGATACCCAATCTTCTTGTGATCTGTCGTGGTCACCCAGTCGACAAAGACGTTACCTTTGCGCGCAACGCTGGCGTTAGAGAGGCCCTGAGGAGTCTCTGTGACAGAGGGACGGGGAGCTGTGGTTGTCATCTGCTTCTACTCGCTCTCACTGAATGCGTCGGTACCGGGAAGATTTTGTAACACGTTTGCCTCAGCCCCCAGGCGTCCCACATTGCCTTGAGCGCGGAGAGCCTGAATCTGCTGGTTGTACTCCTGCTCGGACACAACATGCACCTCAAAGAGCATCAGGGAGTGATATTCACCACACAGTTCCGCACACTTGCCGCGGAAGACACCCTCTTCCTGAGGAATGAAGTACCAGTAGTTGGTCCGCGCAGGAATCATGTCCTTCTTGTACAAGAAGTCAATGACCCAAAAAGAGTGAATGACGTCGCGAGATTCAATCTTGATCTCGACCTTTTGATCCACGGGAAGGTACAACTTGGGAAGAAGCTCTGTATCTACTCCCCCACCTGGAATCTCTTGCCCCTGGATACCTGAGAGATAGACGTTCTCGTTCAGATAGTTGAAGTCCCACGCCCAGCGCTTTCCGTACACCTCAATCGACACATCTGGCTCCTCCAAGGGAGCCTCAATGATGGTCTGATCACGTGCGGTGAAAGCGAATAAGCCCAGCACAAGAATGAGGGGAACGACCGTGTAGAAGGTCTCAATCGGCATGTTGTAGCGCAACTGTGCGGGCAGACCTGTTTGGCCCCGCCTGCGGCGGTACACGACGGAGGCCCAGATGATGAGCAACCACGTGATAACACCCACCACCAGCAACACAATCCATGAGACGACCCAGAGGTCAATCACGCGGTCTACCTGGTTTGTCAGCCCGCGCTCCGTGGGCAACCAACCCAAAGCGCTCTGCGATGTACACCCCGCCAACACAACAGCCAAAACAGTGAGAAGAGACGCGCCTTTGAGGCCGCGCTTGAGGGTGTGGCGCACAGGAAACCTTTCACCTTGTCGACCGAGTTTCTAGCCCCAGTCTACGACATTCCCTCCGCGCCTCTCTCTCAGACAGGCGCGTTCTGGGGCTTTCTCTCAGGGTTTAGGAGAAGCTGTCTCCACAGGCACAGCTACCTTGAGCATTGGGATTGTCAATCGTGAAACCCTGCTTCTGAATCGTGTCCTCAAAATCGACGGTGGCGCCCTCGAGGTAGGGGGAGCTCATTTTGTCCACCACGAGCTCGACACCCGAAAATTCGCGGACGAGGTCATCTTCCATCAGACGCTCATCAAAGAACAACTGATAAATCAATCCAGAGCATCCGCCAGGCTGAACGGCCACGCGCAAACGCAAGTCATCGCGACCCTCTTGATCAAGGAGATTACGGACCTTCGTGGCTGCCTGATCAGTGAGCGATACGGCGTGTGTCTGATTCAGCGTCTCTGACATGGTGGGGTCCTTTCTCGGACCTCCAGTGTAGCTCCCGCACCTCGTCGCTGGCTGGAACAGCACTGGGAAACGTTTCACCATCTCCCGCTAATCTGGTGGAACACCGTTCGTTGCAGGAGAGGCACACGTGGCACAAGAACTTTCGCAGGCCGATGGGGCTGAAGCCTCGGGCAAAGGGCGCCCCACCCCGCGGCGCAAAGATCGAGAAGCCGAACTCAAGAGACCCCTCGTCTCAAACAACCGTAAGGAAGCACGGGCTCGAATGGCAAAGGAACGGGAACGCGCCCGTCTTGGCTTGGCCAACGGCGAGGAGAAGTTCCTCCCCCTGCGAGACAAAGGGCCACAGAAAAAGTGGGTGCGGGACTATGTCGACGCGCGCTGGAATTTCGGTGAGTTCCTGATTCCCATCATGTTTGCCGTGATTATCGCGACCTTCCTCCCTTCCTTGCAGGCGCAGTTCATCGCCATCGTCGTGCTGTGGGCCTTTTTCTTGATCACCATCATCGACGCCTTCGTCGTCGGTGCCGGCGTTCGTAAGGGCCTCCGAGCAAAGTATGGAGAAGAGAAAGTGGAAAACGGTGTCCGGTGGTACGCCGCGATGCGAGCCCTTCAAATGCGTGGGCTCCGACTGCCAAAAGCTCAGGTGAAGCGGGGCGAAAAACCGAGCTAGCGAAGACCGCCCATTTCCTCGAGTACCTTTCGAGCAAAGAACGGTCCGCGATACACAAAACCGGTATACGCCTGAATGAGGGTTGCCCCGTTGTCAAGAAGTCTCTGGGCATCATCGCCGCTCATCACTCCGCCAACGCTGATAACGCAATACTCGCGGGGCAGCGTGTGACGAATAGTTCTGAGAACATCCACCGAGCGAGCCGCTAGCGGCGCTCCCGACAACCCTCCCTCCCCCATTCGGGCCACAACGTCAAGGGGTGTCCGCAAGCTCTCTCGAGAGATTGTCGTATTCGTTGCCACAATCCCGGCGAGACCCAGGTCACAGACCACATCGACAACTTCGGCGATAGCGTCATCACTCAGGTCCGGAGCGATCTTTACCAGCACTGGGGTGTCCTCCGCGTGGTCACGGACAGCCCGCAAAATGGGCTCGAGGAAGGAGCGCTCTTGGAGGCCCCGGAGACCAGGGGTGTTCGGGGAACTGACGTTCACCACCAGATAGTCGGCATACTGCGCAAGCGTTGTAGTGCACGCCACATAGTCATCCAGAGCATTCTCCTGGGGCGTGGTCTTGTTCTTGCCAATATTGACGCCGATGATGGGAAGTGTCCCCCCGCGAGCTCTCAACGCTTTCAGCCGGCGAGCAACAGCATCAACTCCGTCATTGTTAAACCCCATCCGATTGATGAGAGCAGTGTCCTCTGGTAAGCGGAACAATCGGGGACGGGGGTTTCCTGGCTGCGCCTTCGGGGTAACGGTCCCCACTTCCACGTGCCCAAAGCCCAACGCATGGAATCCTCTGATTCCCACGGCATTCTTATCGAAACCTGCGGCTAGCCCCACGGGGGACTCAAAGGTTGCCCCCAACGTTTCCACCCGCATGGCCGGAGACAAAGTCTTTTCTGTCCGAAGGAGCAATGCTCCCAGTCGAGTGCCCGCCAACCGGACAACCAGCATTCCCAGGTGATGCGTAAATTCAGGGTTGAGGCGCTTCAGCACAGAGAACAGAGCCTCGTACATCAGCCCTCCTCAGGGGACTCAGCTGTCGATGTGCGAAGCGCTTCGATGGCCCCCTCGAAATCATCCAAGCTCTCAAATGCCTGATACACCGACGCAAACCGAAGATAGGCGACTTCGTCAAGCTCTCGCAGCGGTTCCAGTATTGCCAGACCGATTTCGTTGGCATCCACCTGGGACGCGCCGGTCTGGCGGATAGTTTCCTCTACCCTTTGTGCGAGCTGGGCAAGATCCTGATCGGTCACCGGTCGACCCTGGCAGGCTTTTTTCACACCCGACGCGATTTTCTCTCTCGAAAAAGGCTCCGTCACTCCACTGCGCTTGATGACGCTCAAACTCGCGGTTTCTAGCGTGGAAAAACGGCGACCGCATTCGGGACATTGACGCCTACGACGGATGGAGACTCCGTCATCACTGGTTCGCGAATCGATGACTCGGCTATCGGGATGGCGACAAAACGGGCAGTACATGGTGGCCTAAGCCTATAGTTCGTCAGGCTCGAGGAAGCGGGTGGTCACCGCATCGCCGTGCGCTGGAAGGTTCTCGGCCTGGGCGAGGGCAACAATAGAGTCCGCCACCTGGCCCAACGCAGCTTTGTCATATTCGACAACCTGCTGGGAGCGCAGGAATGTCAACGGAGACAGGCCTGAGGTGAACCGTGCTCCGCCTGCGGTCGGAAGAACATGGTTTGACCCCGCCAAGTAATCACCGGCGCTCACAGGGGTGTAATCACCAACAAAAATCGCCCCAGCATGCCGAATAGCTGGCACGACGTCATCGGGCGATTCCACCATGATTTCGAGGTGCTCAGCGGCGAGTGCATTGGCAAGATCGACTGCTTGGTCCAGAGTGTCCACCACGAGAATTGCCGACTGTTCACCTCGCAGGGCTGTTGCGACTCTTTCTGAGTGATGTGTCAGAGCAACCTGACGCGTCAGAGCAGCTTCAACCCTGCTTGCAAGTTCCTGGGATGTTGTCATGAGGACTGCGGAGGCCAACTCGTCGTGCTCAGCCTGCGACACCAGATCAGCCGCGATGAACTCTGGGTGCGCGGTGTCATCCGCAAGGATTCCAATCTCGGTAGGTCCCGCTTCCGAATCAATCCCAACCTGGCCTCGCACGACCCTCTTTGCCGCAGCGACATAACGATTGCCGGGACCAGTAATGACCGACACCGGCTCGAGGCCGAGGTCTCGAACCCCCCACGCAAGTGCCGCAATAGCGCTCGCCCCGCCCATTGCGTATACCTCTGAGACTCCCAGGAGCTCAGCGGCCGCGAGGATTGTGGGATGAGGGAGGCCCCCGAACTCTTGTTGCGGCGGTGAGACGAGAACGATGTCAGGTACGCCAGCGGCTTGTGCGGCAACAACATTCATCACCACGCTGGAGGGGTAGACGGCTTTACCACCAGGAACGTACACACCGGCGCGATCGACGGGCACATACCGAGTCGTGACGGTGCCACCCGCGTTGTAGGTCGTCGTGGTGGACTGGGGCACAGCATCCTCTGACGCCGCGCGAACCCGTCGGATTGACTCCTCTAAAGCTGCCTTGACAGGCTTCTCCAGCCCGGAGAGCGCCCCTTTGAGGGCTGCGGCACTCACCCGAATGTCATGTACCTCCACACCATCAAAAGCGAGAGCATGGCGCTGCAACGCAACAGAACCCTCACTCTTAACCTCCGCCATCAAGTCAATGACGGTCGCATCGACCTCCGCAGCCCCCAGAGTCACCCGAGGAACAAAACTGTGAGCATTCGCAGCAGTAAGCGCGACACCCCTGAGGTCTTCTATCCGAATCATGGCTCCCTCATCGTATCGGGGGTGAGGGAATAAACCGGGGGAACTCTGACTTAAGATAGAGGTGATGACAACTACAGATGCTCTCCGCCCCTCCGAAGCCTTCCTCGAATCGTTCCGCCGTCACGGTGCTGGAATTGCAGTGGTAACACTGCGGAAGAAAGACGGATCCCCTACAGGATTTATTGCGACCTCCCTGGCCTCACTGTCGGCGAACCCTCCAGTGGCGACGTTCAATATGGCTCAAACCGCCAGCTCCTGGACATCTGTGTCTGTCGATTCTCCGATCCTGATTCATCTGTTGTCCGTCGACAACGTAGATCTCGCAAAAAAGATCGCGGGAGAGTCCGATCAGCGATTCCAAGGGGATCATTGGCACGAGGGACCTGATGGACTCCCACTCCTCAAGCATGTTCACGCTTGGATGAGTGCCACCGTTGTGGCAATTACCGAGGTGGAGTTCAGCGCTATGGTGGCCGCTCGCATCACCGGGGGTGCGCTGGGTGAGCTCTCCACTCCCCTGGTCTACTCAGAGCGCGACTACCGCGCTGTGACCTCGCTTTAGCGGCTCAGGCAGTGCGAGCCGAGAAGGCTCTTTACTTCACCAATCAGGTCCTCGGTCACGCTGACGGTCCGTGGAAGCTCAAAGACTCGAGCGACTCCCGACTTGATCAGTCGTAACCGAACGGTGGCCAGTCCTTTATGACGACCTAAGGCTTCATCGAGGGCTGTCAGGACGGGAACAGTCGCGAAGGACTCAGGGACCGTGAGGGTCAGTGGTTCATCGCGAATATCCCTTGACACATCCAGGGGAATGAGCTCAAT
>CAZPBS010000011.1:0-5667 GCA_964584925.1 uncultured Microbacteriaceae bacterium | reverse complement strand
GTGACCTCTAAGCCTGCGAGAGGATGGTCGGAGACATAGAGGCCCAGCATGTCCCTCTCGAGACTCAAGAGCTCTTTTCTGGACCACTCGGGCCGATCTGGCACTACTTGGGTCGAGCCAGTACCGGCTTCCTCAAACAAGCTGTCAAAATCAAACCCGACGTCTCCATGCTCTTCAGCTTTCTTATCTCGGGACGCAGATTCCACGACTGATTCATGAATATCAAACAGTGCGCGGCGAGTGTGCCCAAGCCCATCGAAGGCGCCCCCTTTGATGAGAGATTCAACGGTGCGCTTGTTGAGCACGGTCGAGGGAACCTTTTTGATGAAGTCGTGGAACGAGGCGAAGGCGCCCTGAGACTCGCGGGCGTCCCGAATTCCTTGGACAACGCCGACCCCCACGTTACGGATCGCGGCCAAACCAAAGCGAATATCCTCACCGACCGCACTGAAAGTGGCAATCGACTCATTCACGTCAGGGGGAAGAACCTTGATTCCCATCCTGCGACATTCATTGAGATAGATGGCTGACTTGTCTTTCTGGTCGCTCACACTGGTGAGCAGGGCCGCCATATACTCCGCCGGGTAGTGAGCTTTGAGGTAAGCGGTCCAGTAGGAGATCATCCCGTAGGCGGCGGAGTGGGCCTTATTGAAGGCGTAGTCCGAGAAGGGCACGAGCACTTCCCACAGGGCCTGAATGGACTCATCGGAGAAGCTGTTGCGGCGCATGCCCTCGCGGAACGCCTCGAACTGGATATCGAGCTCTTCTTTCTTCTTCTTTCCCATCGCCCGTCGCAGTAGGTCAGCCTGAGCCAGGGTGTATCCGGCAAGTTTCTGGGCAATCTCCATGACCTGCTCTTGATACACAATGAGGCCGTAGGTCTCCCCCAGCACTTCCTCCAGGGCGTCCGCTAGCTCCGGATGAAGCGGAGTAATGTCTTGCTGCCCGTTCTTGCGCAACGCATAGTTGGTATGCGAATCAGCACCCATGGGTCCCGGACGATAGAGCGCCAAGACCGCAGAAATGTCCTCAAAACTATCCGGTTTCAAAAGTCGCAGCAGGCTCCTCATCGGGCCGCCATCCAGCTGAAAGACCCCCAGGGTGTCCCCTCGGCTCAGCAACGAGTAGGCGGCTGAATCGTCGAGAGTGAGCTCCTCCAGAACTGGTCGGTGTCCGCGGTTGAGCTCGATGTTATCCAGAGCATCGTCGATGATGGTGAGGTTGCGAAGCGACAGGAAGTCCATTTTCACCAGGCCTAAGGCCTCGGAAGAGGGAAAGTCGAACTGGGTGACAATCTGACCATCTTGCTCGCGGCGCATGATCGGGATGATGTCGAGCAAGGGATCGCTCGACATGATGACTCCGGCAGCGTGAACACCCCACTGTCTCTTGAGGTTCTCCAGGCCCAGAGCGGTCTCGAAGACCTGCTTTGCCTCGGGGTCTGACTCTACGAGCGTTCGCAGGTCGGCTGCTTCCCTGTAACGCTCATGGGTTTTCTCCAAGACGCCATCGAGAGACATCTCTTTGCCCATCACGCCTGCGGGCATCAACTTGGTGAGCTTCTCCCCCATTCCGAAGGGGAAGCCCAACACTCGAGCCGAGTCTTTGAGGGCTTGTTTTGCCTTGATAGTGCCAAACGTGACAATTTGAGCGACCCGATCATCACCGTACTTCTCGCTGACGTATCGAATAACTTCTCCCCGGCGACGCTCGTCGAAGTCCACATCAAAGTCGGGCATGGAGACCCTGTCAGGGTTCAAGAATCGCTCAAAAATGAGCCCGTGCTCGAGCGGGTCAAGCTCGGTAATCCTCATCGCATAGGCGGCCATGGAACCAGCCCCCGACCCACGACCGGGACCCACTCGAATACCGTGTTCTTTCGCCCAGTTGATGAAGTCAGCAACGACAAGGAAGTAGCTGGCAAACCCCATCTGCGAGATCACGCCGATTTCGTACTCCGCTTGCGCTTTCACCCGGTCTGGGACCCCACCGGGATAACGGACAGCGAGACCCCGATGGACTTCCTTCTCGAAATAGCTCGTCTCTGACTCACCCTCGGGGACCGGGAAACGTGGCATGTAGTTTGCCGATTCGTCAAAGACGACCGATGCGCGCTGAGCGATGAGCAAGGTGTTGTCGCACGCTTCCGGGAAATCAGAAAACAGCGTCCTCATTTGCGCCGCTGACTTCACATAGAAGTCGGTGGAATCAAACTTGAATCGTTTGGGGTCGTCCAGGGTGGATCCAGATTGAACACACAACAGTGCCGCATGGGCTTCGGCATCGTCTGCTTTCGTATAGTGCAGATCGTTGGTTGCCAACAGAGGGATACCAAGCTCCTGAGAAATGCGAACCAGGTCCGACATGACCCGCTTCTCGATTCCTAATCCATGGTCCATGAGCTCGACGAAATAGTTCTCCGCTCCGAAAATATCCCGAAACTCAGCTGCGGCCTTCAGGGCCTCGTCGTACTGCCCCAGTCGCAAACGTGTCTGCACTTCGCCGCTAGGACACCCGGTGGTGGCGATGACTCCGGAGGAGTACGTCTGGAGAAGATCCCGATCCATTCGAGGTTTGAAGTAGTAGCCCTCCAGAGATGCCAGCGAAGACATGCGGAAAAGGTTGTGCATACCTTCGGTGTTTTCCGCCAGCAGAGTGAGGTGGGTGTAGGCGCCAGCACCGGAAACATCGTCCTCTCCCCCGGAACCCCACTTAACCCGAGTCTTATCACCCCGAGGGGTTCCTGGGGTGAGGTACGCCTCAATACCGATGACGGGGTTGACCCCCGCAGCAGTCGCTTTCTTCCAGAACTCGTAGGCGCCAAACATGACCCCGTGGTCGGTCATGGCGACCGCGGGCATCTCCTGTCGAGCTACCTCATCAACCAGGTCAGAAATTTTGGCCGCACCATCCAACATCGAATACTCGGTGTGCACGTGAAGGTGCGCAAACGAGTCGTTGGAAGGGCTCACAAAAGACTCCTAGGGGGTCGGGAATCTCTAGAGTAAACCGGCGAGGCACCGGTCGCCGAAGGCGCCCCGGTACTCACGCCCTTAAGCGCTCAAGTGCAACATTAAGGTCGTCGGGAAATCCACACTCGACCTGCACCAGTGCGCCGGAGACAGGGTGGGTGAACTCTAGCTCGCTCGCGTGGAGCCACTGACGACTCACTCCTAGGCGCTCACCCAAGGTCGGGTCCGCCCCGTACAGCGTGTCACCCACGATGGGGTGGCGGTGAGCACTCATGTGCACGCGAATCTGATGCGTGCGAC
Source organism: uncultured Microbacteriaceae bacterium (assembly GCA_964584925.1). Classification (GTDB taxonomy): domain Bacteria; phylum Actinomycetota; class Actinomycetes; order Actinomycetales; family Microbacteriaceae; genus Pontimonas. The sequence continues at coordinate 2,395 of CAZPBS010000011.1, read as the reverse complement.
CTGTCTCCAAGCTCACCCGCAGGAGTGTCGCTCCCGAAAACGCCTCTACCGTCTCATAGTGAGTGATGGAGTCTCTTCCCCCAGCAACCACCGCAAACTTCCATGACGAGGAGGGGTGCCGCCCAATCGGCGCATCAATGGTGCCGGTGCTGGGGTCAGGGTGCCCTTGGACCAATGCGTGGTAGATCTTGTGCACTTCACGGGCCTTGAACGCCCGTTTCAAGCGGCTATAGGCAACTTCGCTCTTCGCCACTGCCATCAATCCGGAGGTGCCCACATCCAAACGATGGACAATCCCCTGGCGCTCAGGAGGCCCCGAGGTGGAAATTCGATATCCAGCACCTGCCAGAGCGCCAAGAACCGAAGGGCCATCCCAACTCGGCGCAGGATGCGCCGCTAATCCCGGGGGTTTATCGACCACCACGACGTCATCATCGTCATACACAATTGCCATCGAGTCCACAACGATGGGGACGATGGTGGGAGCCTTCTTGGGTTCAAAGGTGACCTCAAGAAGGGCGCCCGCGCGCACACGTTCTGACTTTCCACCCGGTGAACCATCGAGCAAAGCGCCGGCATCATCGATGATGCTCTGAGCAAATGCTCGCGAAAATCCGAACAAACGACTCAAGACAACGTCGAGACGTTCGCCTGATAAACCCTCTGGGACAGGAATCGTCCTGGTCTCCAGCACTACGTCCGCCTCACCGGGCACTCCAACCGGAAGTCCCTGTGGGAGTTTCGAGTGAGGCTACGCACCCTCTGGCGTCGCCGCCGGCTGAGACGTTGACTCGAGGCCTTGCAGCTGCTGGTTGATGAAAGCCTTCAAGCTGGAGCGATATTCACGCTCGAACTCTTTCAGTTGCTCAACCTCACCTTGGATGGACTTACGCTCTGCTTGCAAACGCTGCGTGAGGGCGGCGTGCTCGGTTTCCGCCTCCTGCACAATCCGCGCTGCCTGAGCGTGACCCTCGGCGATCAATTCATCACGCTTCTGGATTCCTTCACGGACGTGCTCCTCGTGGAGCCTCCGGGCGAGCTGCAGCAAGTTATTGGCGTTTTCGGCCTCGACCACATCTTCACCGGCAGTGGGGAGCGGGCTCACACCCACAGAGCTCTGTGATCCGCCCGAACGCTGGAGCTCAGCAATGCGAGCCTCGCTCGCAGCAAGCTTTTGAGTCATTTCTTGGTTCTCTGCAAGAACGCGGCGCATCTCCACAACCACTTCGTCAAGAAAGTCATCGACCTCATCCTGGTCGTAACCTTCGCGAAACTTGGTCGATTGAAAACGCTTGTTGACGATATCTTCAGCTGTCAGAGCCATGAAAAGTACCTCATTTAGTTCAGGGTTGGGATCCGGCGGTAATCATTGAGATCTCTGAAATCCCGGAGCCCAGCCTAGCGCGCTGTCTCAGAATTAGGCGAAACCTAGCGGAAAGATCCCACGACAGAGAGCATGACGAGCGTTCCAATCATCAACACACTCCATCCCAGGTCAATTCCCGCACCACCGAAACGAAGGGTGGGGACCACCCTACGAACTGCGGCCAGAGGACGATCGGTCACGCTATAGGCAGCTTCAGCAGCTACCAACACAAGTCCTTTGGGCTGGAAGCTCCGGGACAACACACGAATCCAGTCAAAAATGAACCGCACCCACATCGCAATGAAGAAGATGTAGAGCGCAATATAGACAAGCGTTGCAAGACCGGAGACCATGGTGCCTATTATGCCGGGCTCGACCCGAGAGAGTGCTTAGTCAACGAGCGAGGCGTCGAGCTCAGACTCCACACCATCACCCTCGCCGCTCACCAACACGTGGGAGGGAGAGAGCAGAAAGACTTTAGGCGTCACACGCTCGATGTGGCCACGCAATCCCTGAGAAAGACCACTCGAAAAGTCCACCAAACGACGAGCTTCTGATTCGCTCATCTGGGTCAGATTGATGATGACGGGAATTCCCTCGCGGAAGGTTTCCGCAATAGTTTTCGCGTCGTCATACTTCTTGGGATGCACGGTCAAAATCTCGTTCACATCACTCACCCCGTTTTTGGAGCCCCGACGAAGCGGAGTCACGGTCGCGCGAGGGGCTGGCTGGGTACTCTCGTGGTGAGACTTTGAGGACGGCTGGTCATCAAAAGACTCCTCGGCTAGACCGAGAAATTCAAGTGTCTTACGTAGTGCGTTTGCCATTGTTGCCCCTTGTTCGCAGGTTGACTCTTTAAGGCTAGGCGCCCTGAGGTCTTTTCCCGGTAATTGCGGTACCAATGCGCAGGTGTGTCGCGCCGCGCTCTAGTGCCTCGACAAAATCGCCGGACATTCCCAAAGACAGCTCAGTGGCGGCCGGGGCGACTCTGAGGAGTTCCTCCCGATACGACAGCACACGGTCAAAAGC
>CAZPBS010000010.1:27153-33404 GCA_964584925.1 uncultured Microbacteriaceae bacterium | reverse complement strand
GAGAGTTCCGCCACACGGTGGCTCGTGAGCTCGGAGTGCTGAGCGACCAGCTCGTCCTTAACAGCAACCGTGAGGGAATGCATTCTTATGGGTACCTATTCACGCCCAAGGTCTCGGTGTTTGACCGCGACCTGGACATCAGCTCGTTCAGACAGTCGTGCGCCTAATTCTTCGGCCATCGCAACGGAGCGATGCTTGCCACCGGTACACCCTATCGCAATGGTTGCATAGGTTTTATTCTCGGAAACATAGCCAGAAAGCACGGTGTGGAGCGTCCTCTCGAACTGCTCCAAGAAGTCTGCTGCCAGAGGGTGTGAGAGGACGTAGTCGCTAACAGGAGCGTCCTTTCCGGTGTTGTGCCGGAGAGCTTCTTCCCAGTAGGGGTTCGGCAAAAAGCGCATGTCCGCGACCATGTCGACGTCTGACGGGAGACCATATTTGTAGCCAAAACTCATAATTGTGAGTCGAGTTTTTGCCTCCCCCGGTATCCCATAGGCGGCCGCAACAGCGGTGGAAAGCTGGTGAATGTTCATCTCCGAGGTGTCGATCACGAGATCACTCTGTTCACGGATGGGGTGCATCAACTGGCGCTCCCGGGAGATACCGTCCAGCAGCGTCCCATCCTCCTGAAGGGGATGTGGTCTGCGCACTTGCTCAAAACGCCGCACAAGAGCATCGTCGGTGGAGTCCAGGAAGAGTACCTGCACGCTGGCATGTTCGCTGAGAGATTCAATCACCTCGCTGGCATGTTCAAAGAGCGATCCGCCGCGGACGTCCATCACAGCGGCCAGTTTTGCCATATGGCTTTCTGGCTCATGCGCGAGGTGCACCAGCGGCTGCAGCATCTGTGGTGGCAAGTTATCGACGACGTACCACCCCTGGTCCTCCAGGGAGTTGGCAGCTGTGGAGCGACCCGCACCCGACATGCCGGTCACAATCAGCACGCTGGGACCATCATGCTTCAGCGGCGCCATCGCTCCCCCATCTGTTGACGCAATCGTACCGTCCTATTCCGAGGTCCCACTGAAGAAGGAATGGATGGTGTCCGCGAGTTTGGGTCCGACACCGTCAACCTCACGAAGTTCCTCTGGCGTCGCCTTCTTGAGCTGAGCTACTGACTTGAAATGCTTCAGCAGAGTTTGCGCGGTAGCGGCTCCTACCCCTGGAATATCTGTCAGCTCCGTCGACAAGGTTCGTTTTCTGGTGCCGCGCTGATAGGTGATGGCAACCCGATGCGCCTCATCACGAATCCGTTGGACGAGGAACAACGCTTCGGAAGATCTGGGAAGAATGAGGGGAAAATCTCCGCCAGGAAGCCAGATCTCCTCGAGCTTCTTCGCCACCCCGCAGACGGGAAGGGCTATACCTGCCTCCCTCAAGGCCCGGGCGGCTGCATTCACCTGAGGCAGGCCACCATCAACAATGAGAAGGCCTGGTGGGTAGCGAAACCCCGGGTTCCCCTCAGCAGCGGGATCGTCCGATGGCTGGAGTCGCGCGACCCGACGCGCGACGACCTGGTGAATCGCCTCTGTGTCGTCACGAACGCCCTCCAGCGCAAACTTGCGGTAGTGCTCCCGTCGAGGCAGACCATCCTCGAAAACCACCATGGAGGCAACGGGGTTGTCGCCACCGAGGTGGGACACATCGAAGCACTCAATTCGTAGAGGTGCATCGTCGAGACTGAGGGCATCACGGAGCTCAGCCAGGGCGTGCGAGCGAGCAACAGGGTCACTCGTGCGATGCGAAAGGTGGCTCTGTAACGTGTGACGCGCGTTCAGCCCCACGGAAGCCCCAAGCTCCGCAAGCTCTCCCCGCTTGGCAGTCTTGAGGGTGACCGACCCCTCCTCGCCCGCTGACTGTCGCACCTCGGTGAGTTGACTCTCCCACCACTGAGCGTTGTCGGGCAGGTCAGGAACAACCACAACGCGGGCTGGCGGCTGGTCATCAAACCCATCGCGGAGAATCATCTCTACAAGAGTCTCGCCTGATTCAGTCGCCGGAGTTTCGACAATGAACCCTTTCGCCCCACGGATTCTTCCGCTACGAACACGGAAGACGTGTGCAGCTGCGACAAGACCGTCTGCCGCCACCCCAAAGACGTCGGCGTCAATCCGGTCGTCCAGAACCATCGTGTTTTTCATCAAGATGGTTTCGATTGCTTCGATGCGATCTCGAGTCTTGGCGGCTCGTTCAAACTCCAGGTTGGCCGCCGCATTGTTCATGGTGGACGTCAGGTCCTCGACGACGCCTTTGTCGTTCCCCGCCATGAAGCTCGCGAGGGACAGCGCCAGCGCCTTGTGATCGGGTTGGGTCACTCGACCGACGCAGGGTGCTGCGCACTTCCCAATGTCTCCCAATAGACAGGGTCTGTTCTCCCGTTCAGCCTTGGCGTAGGTGGTTGGGGAGCATGATCTGACGGGAAAAGCCTTCAGAATCGTCGATAACGTGTCGCGCAACGCCCCCGTGGTGGGAAAAGGCCCAAAGTATTTCGCCCCTTTGATGCCCTTCTTCCGGGCCAGGAAGACTCGTGGGATGTCCTCAGACACCGTCACCACGAGGTAAGGGTAGGACTTGTCGTCGCGAAACCGAACGTTGAATTCCGGCTGGAATTCCTTAATCCAGAGGTATTCGAGTTGGAGTGCCTGCCTCTCCGTGGGAACCAACGTCCAGTCAACGGAGGACGCGGTTTGGACCATCCTGCGCGTTCGCTCGTGCAGCGTGACTGGTTCGGCGAAGTAGCTTTGGAGGCGGCTTCTGAGGCTCTTGGCCTTTCCCACATAGATCACGCGACTCCTTGAGTCGAGAAAACGGTACACACCCGGGGAGGTGGGGATATCTCCCGATGATGGCTGCCAGTCGTACCGGGTTGCCACGATCTAGCCCAGTGATTCCCTGAGAAACCCGCCCGTGTGGGACACAGTGCTGGCAGCTACCTGCTCCGGTGTTCCCTCAGCGATCACGGTTCCCCCTCCCGCCCCACCCTCGGGACCTAGGTCAATGACCCAGTCAGAGGCTCGAATCACGTCCAAATTGTGCTCAATCACCATCACGGTGTTGCCTTTGTCAGCGAGCCCCTGGAGAACATCCAACAGTTTCTTCACATCATGGAAATGCAGCCCCGTAGTGGGCTCATCGAGAACGTAAATCGTCCGCCCTGTGGAACGTTTCTGCAGCTCAGTGGCGAGCTTCACACGCTGTGCCTCTCCGCCCGAGAGTGTGGTCGCAGATTGGCCAAGCCGAACATACCCGAGTCCGACATCGACCAGGGTTTTCAGATAACGATGTATGGAACTGATGGCTTCGAAAAACTCGGCAGCCTCTGTAATCGGCATGTCCAGGACATCCGCAATGGTTTTGCCCTTGTAGTGAACCTGCAGGGTCTCGCGGTTGTATCGGGCGCCGTGACACACCTCACAATCCACGTAGACGTCGGGGAGAAAGTTCATCTCGATGGTGATGGTGCCATCACCTGAACAGTTCTCGCAGCGACCCCCTTTGACGTTGAAGCTGAAGCGTCCTGGCTGATAGCCGCGCATCTTCGCTTCCTGCGTCTCTGCGAAAAGGGCGCGAATCTTGTCAAAGACGCCGGTGTAGGTCGCAGGGTTGCTTCGCGGCGTCCGGCCGATCGGCGCCTGGTCGACGTGCACAATCTTGTCGAGGTGGTCGACACCTGTGATGCGGGTGTGGAGACCGGGGACGTGACGCGCTCCGTTGAGCGTGTTGGCCAACGACCGATAGACAATGTCGTTGACCAGAGTTGACTTGCCAGACCCACTGACGCCGGTGATAGCAACCATCACGCCCAGCGGGATGTCCACGGTGATGTCACGGAGGTTATTGGCTCGAGCGCCCTCGACGCGTAGCGCCCGTGCAGGATCGACGACGCGCCTGTCTCGAGCGGCATAGACCTTCTCTCGTCCAGCCAGATAGTCGGCGGTGATGGAGCGTTTCTCCTTGAGCAGGCTTGCTAGCGAACCCTGGTGGACAACTTCACCACCAAACTCTCCTGCTCCGGGCCCAATATCGACAATCCAGTCAGCTGTCTGAATGGTCTCTTCGTCGTGTTCCACGACGATGAGGGTGTTGCCGAGGTCTCTCAGTTTGAGCAGGGTGTCAATGAGGCGTCTGTTGTCTCTTTGGTGGAGGCCAATGCTCGGCTCATCGAGAACGTAGAGGACGCCGGTGAGGCCTGAGCCAATCTGGGTGGCAAGACGAATGCGCTGAGCCTCCCCACCAGAGAGTGAGCCCGCACTCCGCGACATGCTGAGATAGTTGAGTCCCACCTCGAGGAGAAATTCAAGACGGGCCTGAATCTCCCGCAGAATGGGCACGGCGATGGATTCGTCACGATCAGACAGGACGAGGGAATTCATAAACTCGTGGGCTTCGGTGAGGCTCATGTCGGCAACGTCAGAGATGGATAGTCCTCCTACGAGAACTGCCAAGATCTCTGGCCTCAGGCGTTTACCCTTGCAGGCCCCACACTGGACTTCACGAAGGTAGTCAGCGAAGCGCTGCTTGCTCCACTCGCTGTCGGTTTCGTGATACTTCCGCTCGATGTAGGGAATTACCCCCTCGAAGCCGGAGGAATACTTCACATCACGTCCGAAACGATTGCGGTAGCGGACCACCAACTCAAAGTTGTTGCCGTGGAGCACTGCCTGCTGAATTCCTTCGGGAAGCTGTGACCATGGTGTGTCCAGCGAGAAATCCAACTCATCGGAGAGGCTTCGCAGAAGATTCTGGAAGTACCCGTATAAACCCTTGCCCGCTTGGGTCCATGGCCGAATCGCACCACCCTCAATGCTCAGCTCGGGATCACCGATCACCATCAGGGGGTCGACCGCCTGGGTGAATCCCAAACCCGAGCAGGCGGGACACGCTCCGAAGGGTGAATTGAAGGAGAAGGTGCGAGGCTCCACCTCGGTGAGACCCACCGTGCAACCATTGCGGCAGCTGAGCTTTTCGCTGTAGGTCTGCTCAGTGTCGTCGTCAACACCGTGGATGATGACGACACCATCAGCTAATTTCAGCCCTGTCTCGAGGGAATCCGTCAGGCGACCCACAATGTCATCGCCGAGTACAAGGCGATCCACCACGACGTCGATGTCGTGTTTCTTCGTCTTGGCAAGCTTGGGAGGCTCCCCCAGGCTGATGACCTCACCATCAACGCGGGCGCGCGCGAATCCCTGGGAGTTCAGTGAGCGGAGAAGGTCGACAAACTCACCTTTGCGACCTGCCACTACGGGAGCAAGAATCTGAAAACGCCACCCAGTTTCGCCCTTAAGAATGCCGTCGGCAATGTCTTGGACACTTTGCCGACGGATCGGCTCTCCACACTCGACACAGTGGGGAACTCCTGTTCGTGCCCAGAGCAGACGGAGATAGTCGTAGATCTCGGTGATTGTTCCCACCGTGGAACGTGGGTTTCGATTGGTGGATTTCTGGTCGATCGAGACTGCCGGGCTAAGACCTTCAATGACGTCAACATCTGGTCTGTCGACTTGACCGAGGAACTGCCGGGCGTAGGCCGAGAGTGACTCGACGTATCGGCGTTGCCCCTCAGCAAAGATCGTGTCAAAAGCGAGCGAGGACTTGCCAGAGCCCGAGAGTCCGGTGAACACGACCAGGGAATCCCGTGGAAGAGAGACGTCGACATTTTTCAGGTTGTGGACGCGTGCCCCTTTGACCTGGACGACAGACGCTGAGCGGGGAATCTCGATGGGCACGCCCTCCAGTGTAGGCAGTGAGAGCTGTGCGAAAGGTCAGCCTTTCGCCCCGATAAGTTCCCGGAGTTCGCGCTTCAGCTCAAGGAGCTCATCTCTGATCTTGGCGGCCAACTCAAACTTCAGTTCCCCGGACGCCTGCATCATCTGGTCAGTGAGAGTCGCAATCAGACCGGAGAGCTCATCGGGTCCGCTCTTGATAACCTCTCGGCGGGTGAAACCTTCTCCAGCGCTCCCAGGAGTGTGGGACACGAGCTCCTCGGTGTCGGCTTTCTCGCGAGCCAGAACCGCAGTAATGTCGGCGATCTTCTTACGCAACGGCGTGGGGTCGATGCCATGCTCCGTGTTGTAGGCCACCTGCTTTTCCCGCCTCCTCTCGGTCTCCCCTATCGCCTGCGCCATCGATCGAGTCACCTTCGAGGCGTACATGTGAACTTCTCCGGATACGTTACGAGCGGCGCGACCAATGGTTTGGATGAGGGACGTGCTCGATCTCAGGAATCCTTCCTTGTCCGCATCCAGAAT
>CAZPBS010000010.1:0-27053 GCA_964584925.1 uncultured Microbacteriaceae bacterium | reverse complement strand
TTTGGATGAGGGACGTGCTCGATCTCAGGAATCCTTCCTTGTCCGCATCCAGAATCGCCACTAGAGAGACTTCAGGGAGATCGAGACCCTCTCGCAACAGGTTGATACCGACGAGGACGTCGTAGACACCAGCGCGCAACTCCGTGAGTAGCTCTACTCGACGAAGAGTATCCACGTCTGAATGCAAATAGCGGACCTTCACGCCCGCATCGTCGAGATAATCGGTGAGATCCTCGGACATTTTCTTAGTCAGTGTCGTGACCAAGACTCGCTCGTTGCGCTCAACGCGGAGTCGAATCGACTCCAAAAGATCATCAATCTGCCCCTCGACGGGCTTGACCACAATCTGCGGATCCACCAGGCCCGTGGGACGGATAATCTGCTCAACCACGCCGTCGGCGAGCCCTACCTCATACGGTCCTGGGGTCGCAGAAAGGTAGAGCTTTTGGCCGGTCCGACCGAGAAACTCGTCAAACCGAAGTGGTCTGTTATCCATGGCGCTGGGGAGGCGAAAGCCATGCTCCACGAGGGTCCGCTTTCGAGAGGCATCACCCTCATACATCCCGCCAATCTGCGGAACTGTCACGTGTGATTCGTCGATGACGGTCAAGAAATCATCGGGAAAGTAGTCCAGCAAACAGTTCGGCGCCTCACCGGGCTGTCGACCATCAATGTGGCGCGAGTAGTTCTCGATACCGGAGCAGAAACCCAACTGCTCCATCATCTCCAGGTCGTAGGTCGTGCGCATCCGCAGACGTTGCGCTTCGAGGAGCTTGCCCTGTCCCTCGAGTTCAGACACACGTTCTTCAAGCTCCGCTCGGATGGTCCCCACAGCCCGCTTCATCGTCTCAGGGGAGGCGGCGTAGTGAGTGGCGGGGAAAACGCTGATGGTCTCCTCGGTTGAGAGTGTGTCACCGGTGATGGGGTGCAGGTAGCTCAGTGTTTCGATTTCGTCCCCAAACATCTCGATACGAATCGCAAGCTCCTCGTACACAGGGATGATTTCGATGGTGTCGCCACGGACTCTGAAGGTTCCCCTTTCAAAGGCGATGTCATTCCGCTCGTACTGCATCTGGACGAATCCTTTAACCAGCTGTTCCCGAGAGATTCTCTGACCCACCTGGAGGGCAACCATTGCCTCGAAGTAGTCCTCAGGAGCTCCGAGACCATAGATACACGACACCGTTGACACGACGACAACATCTCGCCTGCTGAGCAGGGAGTTAGTTGTGGAGTGGCGAAGCCGCTCTACCTCCGCGTTGACGGAGCTGTCTTTCTCGATGAACGTGTCAGTCTGCGGAACGTAGGCCTCTGGCTGGTAGTAGTCGTAATAGGACACGAAATACTCCACGGCATTGTGCGGAAGCATGTCGCGCAGCTCATTCGCCAGTTGAGCGGCCAGTGTTTTGTTGTGTGCGAGAACCAGTGCCGGACGTTGCAGACGCTCGATCAACCACGCTGTCGTAGCTGACTTTCCCGTTCCTGTCGCGCCAAGGAGGACTACATCGGACTCCCCCGCCAGAATCTTGCCCTCCAACTCGTCCAAAGCTTTGGGCTGGTCGCCGCTAGGCGTGTACTCCGAAACAACCTCGAAGGGCCGAAAAGCGCGTGTGGGCTCCATGCGTGAAGTTTAGGAGGCGTCTCGAGGAAAACGTCGGGAGAGCTCACTCAGGTGATCTGGCCACAAGGAGACCAGTTCTTCGTAGAGCTGGCGTGCCGCCCGTTGCGTCTGTGCGAGATCTCCCGATGCATCTACAACGCTGTCGGCGAGGGCTACACGCTCGTCATCGCTCACCTGGGCGTCCACTCGGGATCGTGCCTGTTCCTGTGTCAAACCTCTGTGCTCTGTGAGCCGAGCCACTCGGGTTTCTGCAGGAGCATCCACGACGATCACAGCATCAAACTCGGTGGTGGAGCGAGCCTCCGCCAAGAGAGGAACTGCATAGATGGTGACACGGCCAGGATTACGCAAAGCATCATTGAGAGCCTGGTCATACAGGTTCTTCACTTCCGGATGGACGATCGCGTTGAGGGCTTCCCGAGCCTCGGGATCACGAAAGACGATCTCCCCCAGAGCTGACCTGTCGAGACCACCTGATTTATCGACGACAACAGGGCCGAACCGTGCAACGATCTTTTCAAAAGCCGGGGTGTCGGGCTCAACAGCCTCGCGAGCAAGAACGTCCGCGTCGATGATGTGCGCCCCCAGAGAGCTCAGCACTTCCGTCACCGTGCTCTTGCCCGCGGCAACACCACCGGTCAAAGCGACGATTGTCATGCGGGTGCCCTGCACGCAAACAACAAGCGCGGACCCACCTCAGGCAGGTCCGCGCTCATGTTTACTACTTAGTCTTCGTTTCCGACGAGCTTGTCGCGAAGCGCGGTCAGCGCCTCATCGTCTGCCAGAGTTCCGGCCTGCTCTTCTGGGACTGCGGGAGCGGACTCAGATTCGCCAGTCTCGTCCTCGGGACGCTCGACGGGCTCGATCACAATGGAAGCCATGTGGGCGACCTGTGCTTTGTGAGATTCCCAGCGAGCCTGGGCGTCGGCGTACTGCTGCTCCCACACCTTGCGCTGGTCATCGAAGCCTTCGAGCCATTCACCGGTCTCCACGTTGAATCCCTCGGGGTAGGCGTAATTACCCTTGTCGTCATACTCCGTGGGCATGCCATACAGGGCCGGGTCGAATTCCGTACCCTCGGGGTCGACACCCTCATTGGCCTGCTTGATCGAGAGGGAGATGCGACGACGCTCGAGGTCGATATCAATGATCTTGACGAAGACCTGGTCACTGGTGGACACAACCTGCTCGGCGAGCTCAATGTGCTTGTCTGACAGTTCTGAGATGTGCACGAGGCCTTCGATTCCATCGGCGACACGCACAAACGCGCCGAAAGGAACCAATTTCGTGACAGCTCCCGGGGCAATCTGGCCGATCGCGTGAGTGCGAGCGAAGACCTGCCAGGGGTCTTCCTGAGTCGCCTTCAGAGAGAGCGAGACACGCTCGCGGTCCATATCGACCTCGAGGACCTCGACAGTGACTTCTTGTCCAACTTCCACAACTTCACTGGCGTGCTCGATGTGCTTCCAGCTGAGCTCTGAAACGTGCACGAGACCGTCCACGCCACCGAGGTCGACGAACGCTCCGAAGTTGACGATCGAGGACACAACACCCTTGCGGACCTGACCCTTGGCCAAGTTCTCGAGGAAAGAGGAGCGGTTCTCGCTCTGGCTCGCCTCGAGAAGAGCGCGGCGGGAGAGGACAACGTTGTTTCGGTTCTTGTCGAGCTCGAGGATTTTGGCTTCCACTTCCTGGCCCAGGTAGGGAGACAAATCGCGCACACGGCGAAGCTCAATCAGTGAAGCAGGGAGGAACCCACGCAATCCGATATCCACAATCAGACCACCCTTGACAACCTCGATGACCATACCGGTTACGACGCCATCGGTTTCCTTGATCTTCTCTACGTCACCCCATGCGCGCTCGTACTGCGCACGCTTCTTGGAGAGGATAAGACGGCCTTCTTTGTCTTCTTTCTGGAGGACTAGAGCCTCAATCGCATCGCCCACGGAGACGACCTCAGAAGGGTCAACATCGTGCTTGATGGAGAGTTCACGGGAGGGAATGACACCCTCTGTCTTGTACCCGACGTCGAGCAGGACCTCGTCGCGGTCGATTTTCACGACGGTTCCTTCGATGAGGTCTCCGTCGTTGAAGAATTTGAGGGTTTTCTCGACCTCTGCCAAGAAGTCATCGGCGCTGCCGATGTCGTTGATTGCGATTTGCTTTGGACCGGCGGTCGTCTTAGAAGTCATAAATGTACGGACAATGGTTTTCTACTCAGGCTCACCACACGACGTGGTTTGCATACGGACACGATAAATCGCCCGGTTGGGCGACCCCCCAGTGTATCCGGGGTCTCGGTGATTCCACAAACCCTAGTGGGCAGCTTCGTCCCAGTTAGCGCCCCAACCCAGTTGCACATCAAGGGGAACCAGCAAAGTGGCGGCACCCCCCATTCTGTTCACCACTATTTCCTCGAGCTTCGCCCGCTCGCCACCAAAGACCTCAAACACCAGCTCGTCATGGACCTGCAACACCATACGGGAGCGCAATTCCTCCCGATCGATGTCGTCGGAAATATCCCGCATGGCGATCTTGATGATGTCTGCTGCTGTTCCTTGGATGGGCGCGTTGAGTGCTTGGCGTTCCGCGGCCTCTCGAACAATCCGATTGGGTGACGCTAAGTCGGGGAAAGGGCGTCTGCGACCGAAGAGCGTTTCGGTGAAACCATCCTGTTTGGCCTTCTCAACAACCGTCCGAAGGTAGTCCCTCACGTTGCCAAATCGGCGGAAGTACTCCGACATAAGCTCTTTCGCTTCGCTCGGCGTGATGGCCAGCTGCTGAGCGAGGCCATAGGCAGAAAGCCCGTAGGCCAACCCGTAACTCATGGCCTTCACTTTGGTTCGCATCAGCGGGGTGACGTCATCGGGCGAAACATCGAAAATTCGGGCCCCCACAAAACGGTGAAGGTCCTCACCTCCCTGAAACGCCTCGATGAGGCCCTCATCCTCTGAGAGGTGGGCCATGATGCGCATCTCAATCTGGGAATAGTCAGCCGTGAGCAGCCCATCAGCTTCATCGGACGCCACAAAAGTGGAGCGGATCTGGTGACCAACTTCTGTTCTGACCGGAATGTTCTGCAAATTCGGGTCCGAGGATGACAGTCGACCAGTGCTGGTTCCGGTTTGATCGAACGTTGTGTGGATGCGTCCGTCAGGAGTTACCGACGCGATGAGCCCCTCAACAATCTGGTGCAGTTTCGTGGAATCGCGGTGTGCCAGGAGTGCATCGAGGAAGGGATGCGGATGGGAAAGCTGGAGCTCCTGGAGTGCCTTGGCATCGGTGGTGTACCCCGTTTTCGTAGCCCTGGTCTTCGGCATGGCCAGGTCCTCGAAAAGTACTGTTTGTAGTTGTTTCGGGGATCCCAGGTTCACCTCCCGACCGATAGCCGCGTAGGCATCGGCTTGATGGGCCGCGCTCTGTGCGGCGAGCTCTGTGCTGATGCGCTCTAGTTCCCCACGGTTGCTCGCGATCCCCAGCGACTCCATGGCCGCCAAGACTGAGACGAGGGGTAACTCGATGTCACGGAGAACAGAGGCAGACGAAGGGGTGAGGTCTTCGAGAACACGTAGCCAGAGAGCTCTCACGAGCCAGGCATCAACTCCCACAGGCAGGCCATCCTCCTCGGGAACGAGTTGATTGGGGTCCGGCTGCGGAATATCAAGCCCCAGAATCTCACCAACCATGCTCGCGAAGGTAGGGGTCTTCGCAGAGGGCTTTCCCACCCAAAACCCCACACGAACATCACCGGCGAGCGTCAAGGCATCCACCGCAGGGGCTAGCGAGGAGATGGTCTCCTTGCCATCGAAGCAGACCCACCCAGCGTCATGTTCTCTCAGTCTTGTGAGTAGTGGTTCATGGTCGACACTGCCGGGAGTCCACGGAACTCGAATGGCTTCCGACTGAGAGGCAAGACCAACTGCCTCGACCACTCCGCCGTTCGAACGCACGCTGAGACCGAGAATGTCAGTCGAATTCCGCTGGAGCCAGGCCTGCAGTTCTTCGTCGACCAACGTTCTTTCGACCGGGAGCTCCACTTGGCGCACATCAGCCTGGCTAGTTGCGGCGGTCTCCCCCTCTGTCACTCCGGCAAGTTCGAGCACTCGGGTTTTGAGAGTCTTGAAACCCAGGTTGGTGAAAACCGTCGACACCGCCTCGGGGTTGATGCTCCCCCTCTCCAACTCCTCGAGAGTGACGTCGAGGGCAACGTCGGTGAGCAATCTGTTGAGCTCTCGGTTCCGAATCGCGCGATCTCGCTGGTCGCGAAGGTTCTGTCCCACAACACCGCTGATCTCATCAGCGTGTTCGAGGACGCTATCGAGAGATCCGAACTGGGTAATCCATTTGACGGCGGTTTTTTCGCCCACCTTGTCAACTCCCACCAGGTTGTCACTCGTCTCTCCCACCAGCGCAGCAACATCTGGATACTTGTGGGGTGGGACCCCGTATCTCTCCTCCACAGCTGAGGGCGTGTAGCGCTTGAGTTCGGCTACCCCCCTTGCGCTCGGATAGAGCACCGTCACACGGTCGTTCACCAGCTGGAACGTGTCGCGATCTCCCGAGACAACGAGGACATCGAACCCTTTTTCCCCGGCTTGATGGGCCAGGGTCGCAAGAATGTCATCAGCTTCGTAATCTTCTTTGGTGAGTGTCACAACACCCATAGCGGCCAGTGCCTCTTGCAGCAGTGGCACCTGCCCGATGAATTCGGAGGGAGTCTCACCCCTTGTCGCCTTGTACTCCGGATATATCCGGGTTCTGAAGGAGTAGCGAGAAATGTCGAAGGCGACAGCGACGTGGGTGGGGTTTTCCTTCTTCAGGAGCCCCAAGAACATAGAGATGAAACCGTGGATCGCGTTGGTGTGCTGGCCATCTGGTGAGACGAAGCTGTCCACGGGAAGAGCATAGAAAGCCCGAAAAGCCAGCGAGTGGCCATCGATAACCATCAAGGTAGGCTTGTCACTCACAGCCACAGCCTACAAGCCGCAGGTCTGGCCAAGGAGAGACCATGATTCAGTTCCCCGAAGGTATGGATCCAGCGCTGATCGAACGACTGGTCGAGACCCAGGGTGGTGAACTTGCCCGAAAGATGGGTATCGAACTGGTGACCCTAGGCGCTGAATTGTCGATTGCCCGGATGCCAGTGGAAGGTAACCGACAGGTGGTCGGATTGCTACACGGTGGAGCCCACGTGGTCCTCGCTGAGTCGCTGGGCTCGATGTCCTCCGCCATCCACGCTGGACCCGACAAGATTGCCGTGGGAATCGAGATTAACGCGACCCATTCGCGGTCCATCACGGAGGGAACGGTCGAGGCCACGTGTGAAGCGCTGGTTTTAGGCCGAACCCTAGCCACTCACCAAATCACGATTCGGGATGAGGCGGGAAACCGACTGTCGACCGTTCGTATGACGAACTTCATTAAGGACCGCCCGGCCTAAATCTCGGGATTGTCTGATTTCTCCGCGAGCTGGTCAATGACAGTCTGCGCAACTTCTCTCATGGTCAAACGGCGGTCCATAGAGGCCTTCTGAATCCAGCGGAACGCTTCGGGCTCGGTAAGACCCATGGTGTTATTCAGGATTCCTTTAGCCCGGTCCAAAATCTTGCGGCTCTCGAGGCGCTCGGCCATGTCGGCCACCTCGTCCTCCAGAGCTTGGATTTGCGCGTAACGGCCCAGAGCAATGTCGATGGCAGGAATGAGGTCATTAGGTGTGAAGGGCTTCACCACATAGGCCAGAGCGCCCGCCTCGCTGGCTCGTTCGACCAGCTCCCTCTGGGAGAAGGCAGTCAACAGCACCACAGGAGCGATCTTCTTCTTCGTGAGGATTTCTGCGGCGGAGATACCGTCCATCAGTGGCATCTTCACATCCATCACCACAAGGTCAGGCCGTAGTTCCTCAGCTAAGGCGACGGCCTTTTCTCCGTCAGATGCCTCTGCTACGACCTCGAAACCGTGATCACGCAGGGTTTCCACGATGTCAATACGAATGAGTGACTCGTCTTCCGCGACTATGACACGCTTAGCACCGGAGGAAACAGGGGTATTTTCGCTCACAACTCGAGCCTAGGGTATGGTCATATCGCACACTGATGTGCGACAGGCCGGATTGGCGGAATGGCAGACGCGGAGCACTCAAAATGCTTTGTCCGAAAGGGCGTGTGGGTTCAAATCCCACATCCGGCACGTAACCCTAGCTCAGGGCGACAGACTCCTCTTGTCCGATGACGTGGACGCGAAGGTCATTGGTCGTTCCCACCGTTCCGGGAGGGGATCCCGAGATCACCACGACCTTGTCCCCGACTTCCGCCAGACCGTTCTCAAGCAATGCTTTGTCGACCTGCGGATACATTTCATCGGTGTGCTTGACCCGGGGGGTCGTGAAAGACTCAATGCCCCAGGTGAGGGCGATGCGTCGTCTCGCATCCTCGGACGGGGTGAAAGCCAGCATGGGAATCTTGGAGCGCAGCCTGGACATGCGGCGAGCAGAGTCCCCGGACTCGGTGAACACACATAAGAATTTGGCTTCGACGAACTCTGCAACTTCAGCTGCGGCCAAGGTAATGGCGCCACCCTGCGTCCGGGGCTTTGTGCCAAGCGGTGGAATTCGGCTCAGCCCGTGCTCCTCTGAGGAGGCAAGAATTCGGGCCATCGTCGCAACGGTGATCGCGGGAAACTTCCCGACACTCGTCTCACCACTCAACATGACCGCGTCAGCTCCATCGAGCACAGCGTTGGCCACGTCGGAAGTTTCCGCTCGGGTTGGCACGGGTGCATCAATCATGGACTCGAGCATTTGGGTTGCCACGATGACGGGCTTCGCCATCTTGCGAGCGAGCTCAATCGCACGCTTTTGTACGATGGGCACTGTTTCTGGGGGAAGCTCGACCCCGAGATCACCTCGAGCAACCATGATTCCGTCAAAAGCGTCGACGATTTCCTCGAGGGCATCGACAGCTTCAGGCTTCTCGATCTTGGCGATAACGGGGCAGGACCGGCCCTCTTCTCGCATGATCTCTCGCACGCGATCGACATCCGCTGCGTTGCGAACAAAACTCAATGCGACGTAGTCGCACCCGAGACCGAGGCCCCACCGCAAATCTGACTCATCTTTGTCGGAGAGAGCAGGCGCAGATACCGCAACACCGGGAAGGTTGATGCCCTTGTTGTTGGAGACCATCCCGCCCACAATGACTTTGGTGACAACATCTTCTGCGCCTGACGAAATGGCCTCAAGGCGGACTTTCCCGTCGTCAATGAGAAGGGTGTCCCCCGGCTTAACGTCGCCCGGTAGGCCTTTGTAGGTCGTCCCGACAAGTTCCTTGGTTCCCTCCACATCACGGGTGGTGATCGTGAAGGTGTCGCCGTTCTTGAGCTCGTGAGGACCCGCAGCAAACTTCTCCAGACGAATCTTGGGCCCCTGCAGGTCGACCAGGACACCGATGGGCTTGTTTGCATCTGCTGCAGCCTGTCGGACATTCGCATAAATTTCTTCATGAACGTCTCTCGCCCCATGGGACAGGTTCATACGGAAAATGTTGGCTCCGGCTTCAATCACCGACATGATGTCGTCATAGCTGGAGGTTGCAGGCCCGAGAGTGGCCACAATTTTGGCGCGTCGCATGAAATCCTTCGGTGGTGTTAGACGTGGAGAGGTCGGTCGTGCGCCTTGACAGGTGCAGGCAACAGCGTACTGCCTTCGAGGAAACGATCCACCTCGGCCGCAA
The DNA here is from genome assembly GCA_964584925.1 of uncultured Microbacteriaceae bacterium. Taxonomy (GTDB): domain Bacteria; phylum Actinomycetota; class Actinomycetes; order Actinomycetales; family Microbacteriaceae; genus Pontimonas. The sequence goes on along the minus strand of CAZPBS010000010.1, from coordinate 17,702 downwards.
CTGCGCGTCCTTCCGCAATAGCCCAGACGATCAGAGACGCTCCACGACCCGCGTCGCCCGCTACGAACATCCCGGGGACATGTGTCGCATAGGAAGCATCACGCTCGATGTTGCCGCGATCATCAACACCTAGGCCGATTTGCTGTTCCGCGGTCTGATGCTCGGCGCCCCGGTAGCCCAGCGCCAGCAGCACTAAATCTGCGGGAATTTCTCGTTCGGTACCGGGCTTGGGGAATCGTCCCCCATCCCGATACTCCGTTTCGCAGACCACAACTGCGCGGACTTCTCCCGCTTCATTGCCCACAAACTCAACGGTCGAGGCTAGATACTCGCGTGATCCGCCCTCTTCGTGAGCGCTCTGGACCTCGAAGAGTATCGGGTCCAGCGGCCATGGCTGCTCAGAGGGTCGCTCGGTGGGGGGTTGTTTTCCGATTGCCAGCATCGTGGTGGAAAGAGCGTTCTGCCGGTGTGCGGTGCCGAGGCAATCCGCGCCGGTGTCACCTCCACCAAGGATGACGACATGCTTGCCTTCAGCCTGAATGAGGTCCGCCGGAGTATCACCAGCTTGCACCTTGTTGGAGGGTGTCAGGTACTCCATAGCGTGGTGAATCCCCAGAAGGTTCCGCCCTGGAATATCAATGTCTCGGGGAACGCTCGCACCGGTCGCGATGATGACAGCGTCATAACGCTCACTGAGGTCGTCCCAACTAATGTCAACTCCGACCTCTACGCCGGCTCGGAAGCGAGTTCCCTCGGCCTGCATTTGGGCCAGACGTTGATCGAGGTGCTTCTTCTCCATCTTGAAATCGGGGATTCCATACCGGAGGAGACCGCCAATGCGGTCGTCACGCTCAAAAACGGCGACGGTGTGACCCACTCGAGTCAGCTGTTGAGCGGCTGCCAGGCCGGCCGGTCCGCTGCCCACCACGGCTACCGTCTTGCCCGTGAGTCGCTCAGGGGTGACGGGATGGACCCACCCCTCTTCCCACGCTTTATCGATGATGGAAACTTCGACCTGTTTGATGGTGACGGGTGGTTGGTTGATTCCCAAGACGCAGGACGATTCACACGGTGCGGGGCAGAGTCGTCCAGTGAACTCTGGGAAGTTGTTGGTCTCATGAAGACGTTCTATCGCGCCTCGACCATCACCCCTGCGCACCAAATCGTTCCATTCGGGAATGAGATTCCCCAGTGGGCATCCTTGATGGCAGAAGGGAACACCACAGTCCATGCATCGAGAGGCTTGCCGAGTCAGCGCGCCGGGGTCTCTAGGACCGTAGACCTCTTTCCAGTCGCCAATTCGCACCTCTACTGGGCGTCGCTCGGGCAGTTCCCGCTCGGGGAACCTCATAAAACCTCGTGGGTCACCCACCGGTTACCTCCAAAATCCTGTTCCACACTTCGTCACCATTGGGATCTAAGCCTTCACGTTCCGCATCCTCACGAGTCCGGAGAACGGCTTGGTAATCCCGTGCTGTTACTTTCACAAAGCTCTCGACGGTTGCGCCCGTGTCGGCGAGCAACCGCTCTGCCAACGGCGAGCCGGTCAGTCGATGATGTTGCTGCAAGAGGTCAACCAGTATCTCTTTGTCGGCACTACCCAGGGGACCCACTTCAAGTTCGCCAGAGTCCAATGCGTCGCGATTGATTCGCTCTGATCTCAGCTTCCAGACGTAAGCAGTTCCGCCAGACATTCCTGCACCGAGGTTGCGCCCGGTCTCCCCCATGATTACGGCCAATCCGCCGGTCATGTACTCGAGGGCGTGGTCCCCGACTCCCTCAACCACGGCGGTAGCACCGGAGTTGCGAACGAGGAACCGTTCACCCACCACACCCGAGATGAAGAGCGATCCGGATGTTGCGCCGTAACCGATGACATTGCCCGCGATGACGTTCCGTTCAGGAGGGAACAAGGAACCCTCTGAGGGGCGCACAACAACTGATCCGCCGGAGAGTCCCTTGCCGACGTAGTCGTTTGCATCCCCCCACAGCATCAGGGTGATACCACCAGGGATGAATGCACCCAAAGACTGCCCTGCGGCCCCTTTGAGGGTGATTGAGATGGTGTCTGCGGGAAGACCGTGCTCACCATGCGCCTTGGTTACCTCGTGCCCCAACATTGTCCCCACAGCACGCTCCGTGTTGCGGATGTCCTTGACAATCTGGACCTTCTCGCCTCTCAGCAGGGCGGGTTGGGAAAGCTCGATGAGCTCATTGTCAAAGTGCTGATCAATCTCGTGGTCTTGGTCTTCAACGTGGTGGGCAGGAACGCCATGCTGAAGGTGCTCAGCAGACAAAATTGGTGCGAGGTCGAGACCGTCAGCCTTCCAGTGCGATACGGCGCGGTCAACGTCCAGAAGCTCAACGTGGCCAATGGCATCGTCTAGTGAGCGGAAACCCAGAGCTGCGAGGTATTCACGCACTTCTTCTGCCAGGAACTCAAAGAAGGTCTTGACGAACTCCGGCTTGCCGGTGAACCTCTTGCGGAGCTCTGGGTTCTGGGTCGCGACACCGACAGGGCAGGTGTCTAGGTGGCACACGCGCATGAGGATGCAACCGCTGACGACCATAGGTGCGGTAGCGAAACCGAACTCCTCGGCTCCCAGCAGAGCCGCGATGATGACGTCCCGTCCGGTCTTCATTTGACCATCGACCTGCAGCGTGATGCGTCCGCGCAGGTTGTTGCGCATCAGCGTTTGCTGGGCTTCCGCGAGCCCGATCTCCCAGGGGGTCCCCGCGTGTTTCAGGGAGTTGAGCGGGCTGGCTCCCGTTCCACCATCGTGACCGGAAATGAGAACCACATCAGCCTTCGCCTTGGCGACACCCGTTGCGACAGCCCCAATACCCGATTGGCTCACGAGCTTCACATGCACACGAGCGCTCGGATTCGAGCGCTTCAAGTCAAAAATCAACTGTTTGAGGTCTTCGATGGAGTAAATGTCGTGGTGCGGGGGCGGTGAAATCAGTCCCACTCCGGGTGTCCCGTGCCGCAATGAGGCGATCCACGGATACACCTTGTTGGAAGGAAGCTGACCACCTTCGCCAGGCTTCGCACCCTGGGCCATCTTGATTTGAAGGTCATCGGCCATCGTCAGATAGAAGCTCGTCACACCAAAACGCCCGGACGCGATCTGCTTGATCTTGCTGCGGAGTTTCGGGTTGCGAAGTCGCTCAGGAGACTCCCCACCCTCACCGGTATTACTCCTCGCGCCCAGCTCGTTCATCGCTTCGGCGAGAGTTTCATGCATTTCGGGGGAAATGGCCCCCATGCTCATGGCGCCAGTGGTGAACCGGGCGATGATGTTTGCTGCCGGCTCCACCTGATCGAGAGGAACCGGAGTCCTCTCCCCTGTCTTGAGCGCGAAGAGCCCTCGCAGTGTCATGAGGCGCTCCGCCTGGTCATCAACAGACTTCGTGTATTCCCGGAACACGTCAAATTTTCCGGCACGCGTGGAGTGTTGGAGTTTGAAGACGGTTTCCGGATTGAACAGGTGAGGAGGGCCTTCCCGCCGCCACTGGTACTCGCCTCCCACGCCCAAACGCTGGTGAGGGTTAGCAACGGCAGTAGCCGGGTAGGCGCTACGGTGCCGCTCCCCATTCTCGTGAGCGAGGATGTCAAGTCCCACCCCACCCAAAATGGTGGTTGTTCCGGTGAAGTATTGGGACACGAGGTCCTCGCTCAGTCCCACAGCCTCAAAAGCCTGCGCACCGGCATACGACGCGACAGTGGAGATACCCATTTTGCTCATGATCTTGAGAACACCCTTGCCGAGCGCCTTGATGACATTCGCCACTGCCTTCTCCGGAGTGATGTTCTCGATCACTCCCTGGCGGACTAGGAGCTCAACACTCTCCATAGCGAGGTAGGGATTGACTGCCGATGCCCCGAAACCAATCAACAACGCAACGTGATGGACCTCACGCACGTCACCTGACTCGACGACAAGGCCGACCTGCATACGCTTGTGACCCCTGATCAGGTGGTGGTGCACAGCGGAGAGCATCAGCAGGGAAGGAATGGGGGCGAGGTCCTGGGTGGAGTCTCGATCGCTCAGCACCACAAACTGAGCGCCGGAGTCGACGGCGTCGTCTGCCTCGCTACACAGCTCTTCGAGGCGTCGCTCGAGCCCCTGGGCGCCGTCATCGGCCCGATAAAGACCCGATAGTGTCACGGTCGCCTTCTCGCCGGATGGCAAACGGATGTGTTCGATTTTGGCGAGCTCATCGTTATCAATGACGGGGAACTCTACAGAAACCTGGGCAGCGTGGGCTGGCGTGGCATCGAGAAGATTACGCTCTGGCCCCAGACCGCACGACATCGAGGTCACCACTTCTTCCCTGATCGAGTCCAAGGGAGGGTTCGTCACCTGGGCAAACTGTTGGGAGAAGTAGTCGAAGAGCAGCCGTGGCCGGTCAGAGATGGCGGCAATGGGAGTGTCCGAGCCCATAGCCCCGAGTGGTTCAGCTCCGTGCTGTCCCATGGGAGCGAGCAGAACTCGCACTTCCTCCTCGGTATATCCGAAGGTGCGCTGGCGACGCGTTATGGAGGCAGGGGTATGGACGATGTGTTCGCGCTCGGGGAGTTTTTCCAGTTCGATGCGCTGCTCACGAACCCATTCCCCCCAGGGTTCTTGATGAGCGAGCTGCTGTTTCAGCTCGTGATCCTCGATGAGGCGACCCTCGACAGTGTCTGCCAACAGCATGGAACCTGGGCGCAGGCGACCCTTGCGAACCACAGTGGAAGGATCGACGTCCAAGACGCCAATCTCGCTGGCGAGGATGATGAGCCCATCCGAGGTGATCACATACCGACCTGGCCGGAGACCATTCCGGTCGAGAGTCGCGCCCACGAGGGAACCGTCAGTGAAGACCAAAGCGGCTGGGCCGTCCCATGGCTCCATGAGGTTCGAGTGGTACTCATAGAAGTCTCGAACCGAGGGGTCCATGTCGGTTTGGTTTTCCCAGGCTTCTGGAACCATCATCATCACGGCGTGAGGCAAGGAACGACCCGCTAACGTCAGCAGCTCCACTGTCTCATCGAACGACGCAGAGTCTGATCCCCCTTCGCTCACAATGGGAAACAACGGGGTGAGATCCCCCAGTACATCCGAGTGCATTTGCGATTGACGCGCACGCATCCAGTTCCTGTTCGCCCTGATGGTGTTGATCTCACCGTTGTGAGCGATCAAACGGAAAGGCTGAGCCAAAGGCCAGGAGGGGAAGGTGTTCGTCGAGTACCGCGAGTGCACTAGTGCCAGAGTCGACTGGAACCTCTCGTCGCTCAGGTCCGGGAAGAACGGCTCCAATTGCAACGTCGTGACCATTCCCTTGTAGACAAGGGTCCGACATGACAACGAGGGGAAGTATGAGCTGAGCTCCCGCTCTGCTCGTTTCCTGAGGCGGAATGTTAGGCGGTCAAGTTCAATCCCCGACAGCGGTTGTCCCCGGTGTCCCAGGCGGGACGACGAGACAAACAGCTGCTCAAATGCTGGCATGGCCTCGCGGGCTAGGTCACCGACGACCTCAGGACGGTGAGGAACCTCGCGCCATCCAAGAATTGTGAGGTCTTCCTCTCGGGCGATGGCCTCAATGCCAGCTTTCTCAATGGCGCGCTGTTGGTCGTCCAACGGCAGGAAAGCCATGCCCACCGCGTAACTTCCCCTAGCCGGTAGGTCGAAATCAACGACGTCCGTGAAGAAGAGATGAGGAATTTGGGTAATGATTCCAGCGCCGTCTCCCGTGCCGGCGTCCGAACCCACAGCACCGCGGTGCTCAAGGTTACGGAGGGCTTCGAGTGCTTTCTCGACGATGTCGTGACCGGGGGTTCCCCGAAGGGTTGCCACCATCGCTAAACCGCACGCATCGCGATCGTGGGCAGGGTTATAGAGTCCCGCAGCCGCGGGAGCAGAGCTAAAGCGCTCAAAAGGGGAAGTCGTCATCATCACCGTCCTCAGAGTTATGAAGAGTGGGACAACGGTGGCCCAGAGAAGGAGAAATCTTTCGCGGGTGGGGACCTAACTTGTGGTCGATCCTTGACTACCCGAATTATTTTCCGATGCGCCGACTATATCGTCGACGGAATAGTAATCGTCGGGAGAGTCTACCTCAGACTCGGGCGCCCACTGGCGTCCCGGAACGTAGGCGCTTGGTTCCGACCCTGGATGGCGGAACCCCTGGCGGAGATACAGGAAGACTCCCAGCGCGATTGCCGCAAGTGCGCCCCACACGTTAACCCGAACACCAAGAATAAGTTCCGCGGGGTCAAGACGGATGGTCTCGAGAAACGCACGTCCGATGCCGTACCACACGAGGTACAGCGCGAAAACTCGACCCCACTGGAGCGACAGCTTCCGTCCAACCCAGATCAGGACCAGTGCACCCAGGATGTTCCACAGCATCTCGTAGGCAAACGTGGGATGAAACAGCGTCGCGTCTGGAAGGCCCACCGGGATTGCAGCGTTGGGGCGATCAATCTGAAGTCCCCAGGGCAAGCCAGTCGGAGCTCCAAAGAGTTCCTGATTGAAGTAATTTCCCGTGCGGCCTATTCCTTGGGCGAGTAACAATCCGGGTGCCAAAGCGTCGGCGAACGCTGAGAACCGCAAACCCGCACTGCGGGCGCCAATGTAGGCCCCGACAGCGCCCAAGGAGATGGCGCCAAGAATCGCCAACCCACCTTCCCACACGTAGAAAATACGCAGGAGGTCTGCTCCCTCGTAGAAGTAATCGGCAGGGTGTGTGGCGACGTGGTAGAGACGTCCCCCGAGTATCCCAAAGGGAACGGCCCACAAGGCGATATCCAAAACTAGCCAAGGCTCAACACCCCGTGCCGTGAGGCGACGGTTGGTCAGCCACAAGGCGACCGCGATACCCAGCAGGATGAACACGGCATATGCGTTGAGTGTGAGATTGAGCGAGAACCACTCAAGGCCCAGGTCGCGCAACCACGCACCAATGTTGAAGGACCTCCAGTTGGAGGGTGGGCTAGGAATTCCTTCGGGAGTCATTTATGCCTTTCCTGAACCCGCGAGGGATCGCATCGTGCCTGCTTGAAGCTCGCCGACCAATGTGGCAACGCTGTCTACCCCGCCATCGGCGAGAGCCCGCACGAGAGCGGAGCCGACAATGGCCCCGTCAGCGAACGAGATCACGTCTCGGACCTGAGCGGGTGTGGAGATTCCCAGACCGACGCAGACCTCGCGTGCTCCGTTACGGTACAGGCGTTCCACCAGAGACTTGGCGGCGACATCCACGTCATCTCTGGTTCCGGTAATTCCCATGGTTGACACCGCGTACACAAACCCCCGGGACGATTGTGCGGCACGGCCCAAGCGCTCGTCTGTCGAGGAGGGCGCGGCGAGGAACACGGCCTCCAGCCCATACCGTTCAGATACTTCTGCCCATTGTGCAGCTTCGTCGGGTATGAGGTCTGGCGTTATCAGCCCTGCTCCCCCGGCGTCTTTCAAGTCTCTGGCAAAGTTCTCAACGCCGTACTGAACCACCGGGTTCCAATAGGTCATCACCAGGACAGGTTTATCGCTTCGATCGGTAATGGCCCGAATCGCGGGGAAAAGATCCTTCAGTTTGAAGCCGTTCTCGAGAGCTTTCTGGGTTGCCTCGGCAATTACGACCCCATCCATGACGGGGTCTGAGTAGGGCACACCGAACTCGAGGATGTCAGCCCCGGCGTCCAACGTCGCGATCGCGGCGGAAATGCTGTCCTCCACAGTGGGAAAGCCGGCGGGAAGATACGCCACGAGAACCCCGTGACCCTCTGCCTTCCTGGCAGCAATTGTCTCCTGGACGGTCCTTCGGGTCATGAGCCCTCCGGAGCAGTGCCCAACAGTCGGAAGTAACGGGCCGCTGTTTCCATGTCTTTATCACCGCGACCACTCAGGGACACGAGAATTGTCGCATCCGGACCGAGCTCCTGGCCAAGAATCTGCGTGCCCGCAAGGGCATGCGCGGTCTCTATCGCGGGAATGATTCCTTCGGTTTGGCTGAGCAAGCGAAGTGCCTGCATGGCCTGGTCATCGGTGATCGGCACATACTCAGCACGCTCAATCGACGCTAGCCACGCATGTTCCGGACCGATTCCCGGGTAGTCAAGTCCAGCTGAAATCGAGTGAGACTCAATCGTCTGCCCGTCCTCGTCCTGAAGCACAAGGGACCGTGCACCGTGGAGCATTCCGGGCTTCCCTCGACTGATGGTCGCCGCATGGTGCGGAGTATCCACACCATCGCCAGCAGCCTCGTACCCCACCAAACGCACGCCAGGGTCATCAAGAAAAGCATGGAAAATCCCCATAGCGTTACTGCCGCCACCCACACACGCGGTCACCGCCGTGGGGAGGGCTCCCGTGAGCTCCAACATTTGCTCCCGCGCTTCAGTCCCAATAACGGAGTGGAAATCACGCACGATCAGCGGGAACGGGTGCGGACCTGCAACAGTGCCCAGCAAGTAGTGGGTCGTGTCGACGTTAGCCACCCAATCGCGCATCGCATCGTTGATGGCGTCTTTGAGTGTTCGCGACCCGGTCTTGACCGCGTGGACCTCAGCCCCCAGCAGTCGCATCCTGGCGACGTTGAGTGCCTGTCTCTCGGTATCGACTTCGCCCATATAGACGACGCACTCCATGCCCATGAGTGCCGCTGCGGTCGCAGTAGCAACGCCATGCTGACCGGCCCCGGTCTCAGCGATGAGGCGCTTCTTGCCCAGCCGCTTCGCCAGCAGGGCCTGTCCTAAGACGTTGTTAATCTTGTGACTTCCGGTGTGATTGAGGTCCTCACGCTTGAGGAAGATACGAGCGCCACCACAGTGTTCCGCGAATCTGTGGGCTTCGGTGATGATGGAAGGGCGTCCCGTATAGGTCTTGTGAAGCTCAGCAAGTTCGGCTGCAAAGGATGAATCAGCTTGCGCCTCACGATAAGCACGCTCTAGTTCGTCGAGTGCGTGGATGAGCGACTCGGGAACAAATCGCCCTCCGAATTCCCCGTAATAGGGTCCCGATACCTCGCGCAAGGATTGAGTCATGCTTCCACAAACTCCTTCACTGTGTGCTCTGGGTCCACGCCGGTCACGAGAGCCTCACCGACCAATACGGCGTGTGCGCCCTGTTCACGGTACCGCGTCACATCCTGTGAATTCACCACCGCGGACTCCGCAACCTTCAGCACACCTTCTGGCATGAGGTGCTGTAGTCGCCCGAAAAGCTCCTGGTCGAGTTCGAAAGTTGTGAGGTCCCGGGCATTAACACCAATAATGCGAGCACCGAGGTTCACAGCACGAACAAGTTCGTCCTCAGAGTGGGTCTCCACTAGGGCTTCCATCCCCCAAGAGTGGGTGATCTCGAGAAGTCTTGCTACCTCTTCATCCGCAAGCCCAGCCATGATCAATAACACCAGATCAGCGCCATGAGCCCGAGCCTCAACTATCTGGTACTCGTTGGCGATGAAGTCTTTGCGGAGGACGGGGATACTGACAGCTTGGGAGACATCTTCAAGGTCCTTGAGTGAACCTCCAAAGCGTCTCTCCTCCGTCAGCACACTGATTACGCTTGCCCCCCCTCGCTCGTAGGCGAGTGCAAGACCTACGGGGTCGGTAATGGGGGCGAGCTCGCCTTTGGAGGGACTCCGGCGTTTAATCTCCGCGATGATGTGCACCTGGTCTCGGGGGACCAGACCGGCCACATCGCGGACCTCTGGTGCACCCTTTGCCCGTGAAATAAGGTCACCGAGAGGTTCTTGTATCTCTCTCGCTAGAGCGTCCTCGAGGGCTCCTTCGTAAAGGCCTGTGAGCACCTAAGCGTGATCCTTAGGCTGGTACTTCGGACCGCGTACACCCCAGCCCATCGCTGCCAGGACAAAACCCAGCCCCCAGCCCAGCACCGTCAGAACAGCGCTGGCGATAACCAGCCACCACATCTGGAAAAAGAACGCAATGGTCCCGATGGACAAAGCGAAAATCATGACCGTTACAGCGGTCCATGCGGCGGGCGAGTGTCCGTGGCCTGGATCAGACGCGGGGTTCATGGGTTCTCCTTCACGATAAGTCGTCCTCAGTCTACCGTTGGGTCGGGTCTGTGCCGTCGCTGAGTGAGTCCCATGCTGACACACTGTCCTCCACGGAACCCGTAGACGTGTGCCGCGCAAAACGATCCGTCGGGGCGCTCTTGTCAGGCATGAATATCGCAAAGAGGGCCGACGCTGCCACCAAAACGCCAGACACGACTGCCGAGAGGTGCCACCCTGTGACGGCGACGGCATCAACGAGTTCCAGGGCGCTCTCACCCGCAACACCGGTGAGCAACGTCACCCCCTCGAGTGTGGATGACAGTGGGTTTCCTGCCACCGCGACCGCAACGCTAGTGAACGCGACACCGGCCACACCCTGCAGTGCAGCAGTCAGCTTCCGGACAAGCCCTCGAAGCGTGAACTGAAGGCCGTAGGCCGCGAGCGCGACGGACCCCACGCTCCAGAGCAGGGCGCTTGCTGATGTTCCCGACACCTCAACGCTCTGCCCCGACAGAAGGGTGGCAACCCACCAGGTGGTGGCAGAACCAAAGGCTGCGCACAGAATGGCGAGAACCGCCAACAGATGGTGAAGCCGTCTCATCGCACGTCAGGTTTCAAGGCGTTTGCAATGCGGATAGCTCGAGCGGGAGCCGAAGCCTTATGAATGGTCTCTCGATACTCACTCGCGGGGTCGGAGTCGGCAACGATCCCGGCTCCGGCCTGAATTATCGCGCGTGACCCTTGCATCCAGACTGTGCGAATAGTGATGGCAAGGTCAGCGTCGCCCGAATGGCCAAAATATCCGACAACCCCGCCATAAACACCCCGTTGGGTCGGTTCCAGGTCGTCAATGATTTCTAGTGCCCGCGGTTTTGGTGCCCCGCTCAACGTCCCGGCGGGAAAGGTGGCGCGGAAGACGTCCACCGCTGACTTGTCGGACGACAGATCCCCCTCCACGGAGGACACCAGGTGCATGATGTGACTAAAACGCTCAACCTGCATGAATTCAGTGACTTCGACGGTTCCAGCATCACAGACCTTGGATAGATCGTTCCGCGCAAGGTCCACCAACATCAGGTGTTCAGCTTGTTCCTTTGTGTCCGCCAGCAGCTCCTGAGCATGCCGGTGGTCCTCCTCCACGCTCCCCCCTCGGGGTCGTGACCCTGCTATCGGGTGGGAGTACACCTTCCCCCGCTGAAGGGTGACGAGGGCCTCTGGGGAGGATCCCACGACATGGTAAGTCTCGCCGGAAACGCCCTGGCACTCCAGCAAATACATATACGGACTCGGATTCACCGAGCGCAGCACTCGATACACCTCGAGAGGACTTGCGTCCACCTGAAATTCGAATTGCTGGGAGAGGACAACCTGGAAGACATCACCGTCGTCGATGTGTTTCTTGGCACGCGCCACCATCTCGAAGAACTGACCCTCATCAAGAGCGGGATGGGGAAGTTCCTCAGGGGGTTCGGTCTTCTGATGGAGTGTCGAGGAGGTGGGTTGAGTGAGTGCTTCGTGCATCGAATCCAGCCGAGCAACCGCGCGCTGGTACTCCTCGACCCCAACAGGCCCAACAGAGTGCGTGAGAGCGACCAGCACAACCTCTGAGGAGTGGTGATCAAACGCGACGAAATCGCGCACCAGGGCGAGATGCATGGCTGGCACGGAGTGCGTTGCCAGAGGCGGATGTGGCAAACGCTCAACCTCGCGCACAGCCTCCCACCCGATGTGACCCACGAGGCCCCCGGCAAAAGGAGGAAGATTGGGAATCGGATCGGAGAGCCAACGCTGGTGCAGAAGCTCCAGCGCGTCGAGCGGTTTCTCAGGCATCTCCTGCCCAAAAGCGTCCGTCTCTGACATCCCGTGGCTGAGCCAGAGCGCTCGGTCGTTCTCTTGAGAGAGGACACCGTGAACTGCGACTCCGAGGAAGGAATACCTCGACCATTTTCCCGCCTGATCTGCCGATTCGAGAAGGAATGATCCAGGCCCGCGGGAGAGTTTGCGATAAAGCCCCATCGGGGTTTCACTATCCGCGAAGAGTCGGCGGATCACAGGAGTAACTCGACGATTTTTGCCCCACTCAAGGAATTCTTCGAGGCGAGTATCAGACATCAGTGTGCTCAGCTTCGAAGCAAGTGTCTGATCCGGTGTGGCAGGCGGGCCCCGTTTGCTCGACGTCGGCCAGAAGCACATCACCGTCGCAGTCCAACCGGATACGCCTGGCCACCTGGATGTTCCCGCTGGTGTCGCCTTTACGCCAATATTCTCCGCGTGAGCGGCTGAAATAGGTCACTCGGCCCTCTGCCAGTGTTCTGGACAACGCTTCAGCGTCCATCCAGGCCATCATGAGCACTGTTCGTGAGGAAATATCCTGCGCGATGCAGGGAATGAGACCATCCGCCGAGAAAGATGCACGCTCGAGAATGGCGGGGTCCGCCTCAACTACCCACGACGTACTCATCTCACCACCGCCCCTGCGCCCTCGAGGGCTTTCTTCACATCTCGAACACTGACTTTATCGTGGTGGAATATTGATGCTGCCAGCACGGCGTCAGCCCCGGCCTCATAGGCACCCACCGCATCCTGCGCGTTGCCGGCACCCCCTGACGCCACGAGAGGAAGGTGAGAGATCGCGCGAACATCGCGAATCATCTCTACATCGAAACCCTGCTTGGTCCCATCAGCGTCGATGGAATTGAGAAGGATCTCCCCTGCCCCACGCTCGGACGCTTCGCGAACCCATTCGAGGACATCGACACCAGCACTCTTGCGACCCCCGTGCGTGGTCACCACATAACCCGAGGGCATCGCGGAGTCCCGCTGTGCATCGACGGAAATCACACACACTTGTTGGCCGAAATGCGCGGCGATCTCATCAAGGAGGTCTGGTCTGGCGAGAGCCGCACTGCTGACACTGATTTTGTCTGCCCCGTGCTCGAGGAGTGTTCCGACGTCGGAGACTGAGCGAACCCCGCCACCGACCGTCAAAGGGATAAACACGTTCTCAGCTGTGTGACGGACAAGGTCGAGGGTCGTCGTGCGGTCGTCCACGGTCGCGGTGACATCCAGAAACGTAATCTCATCCGCGCCTTGCTCGCCATAGAGAGCGGCGAGTTCCACGGGGTCCCCCGCATCAACCAGGTCGAGGAAGTTCACGCCCTTCACCACTCGTCCCTTGTCAACATCAAGGCAAGGAATGACCCGGACCGAGAGCGACATTAGATGCGTGCTGCGTGGATGGCAGACACCAGAATCGCGCGAGCGCCGAGAGCGTAGAGCTTGTCCATGACCTGGTTGGCGTCATCCCTAGGAACCATAGCCCGGACCGCAACCCAGGAAGGATCACGGAGCGGTGAGACGGTAGGCGATTCGAGTCCCGGTGTAATCGCTGACGCCTCTTCTAGGAGGGCTTGCGGCAGGTCGTAATCCATCAGCACGTACTGCTTTGCCACCCATACACCGTGAAGCCTCCTGCGCAAGGTCTCGATACCTGAGATGTCAGGTGTGAGACTGATGAGAATTGCCTCAGATTCCAGAATCACCGGCCCAAAGATTTCAAGCCCTTGAGCCTTCAGAGTTGCTCCCGTCGAGACGACATCGGCGACAGCATCGGCAACCCCCAAGCGCACAGCGGACTCCACGGCGCCATCGAGCGTCACGATGTCGGCCGTCACACCGGCTCTTGCCAAAAAGTCGCCGACCAAACCTGGGTAGGAGGTCGCGACACGTTTACCGTTGAGGTCTGACACCTCGGAAATTCCCGCGGGTCCGGCAAATCGAAAAGTCGAGTGACCGAAGCCCAAAGGCTGAATCTCGAGGGCCTCGGTGTCAGAATCCAATAACAGGTCGCGGCCGGTGATTCCCACATCCAGGGCACCTGACCCTACGTACGTGGCAATGTCTCGTGGTCTGAGAAAGAAGAATTCCACGCCGTTACGAGGATCAGGAACAGTGAGTGCGCGGGGGTCTCGTCGGCCGACATAACCGGCCTCGACGAGCATCGCACTAGCGGTTTCAGACAGTGTCCCTTTATTGGGAACGGCAATGCGCAAGGGTTCGCTCATAGTTCCCGGTACACATCCTCAGTGGTCAGTCCTCTCGCAAGCATCAGAACCTGGAGGTGATAAATCAGCTGCGAGATTTCGATAGCCAAAGCCTCAGTGCTCTCGTGCTCGGCCGCCATCCAGACCTCTGATGCTTCTTCCACAATTTTCTTTCCAATTGCGTGAACACCCTTATCCAGCAGGGCTACCGTACCGGAGTCCTCTGGCCGCTCGGTGGAGAGTGCCTGGAGCTCGAGAAAGAGGTCGTCGAAGGTTTTCACCACCCCAGGTTACCGGGCAGGAGCGCTAGCGGGTGCCCAGAAGGTCAATCGCGAACACCAAAGTTCTGCCTGAGAGACGGTGCCCTCCCCCGGCGGGACCATAGGCCCACGAGGGCGGGCAGGTGAGTAGTCTGCGACCACCGACCTTCATTCCCGGAATGCCCTCCTGCCACCCTTTGATAAGGCTTGTCAGGGGAAACTGGATCGACTCACCCCTACTCCATGACGAATCAAACTCTTCGCCTGTCTCGAAATCAACGCCGACGTAATGAACCTCGACGACGGAGCCAGGAGCGGCTTCGTCTCCCTCCCCGAGAAAAACATCCTCCACGACCATCTCGGTCGGCTCAGGGCCCATCTGCGGCTCGATCTCGGGTTTGGTGCGGTCCATGCTTAGTTCCTTTCCTCGGATATCACGGAGTTTCGTAACGCTTGGATGTTGTCTGCTGGTTCTCCGTGACCGTAAACACTGGAGCCAGCAACGAAGGTGTTTGCGCCATGGCGCCATGCGACAGGGAGCGTGTCCACAGTGATACCGCCGTCCACTTCCACAAGCGGGCTGAGCCCGTTATTGTCCAGGTATTCCCGCAACTGGTCAAGCTTCGGCATCATCTCGGACATGAAGGGTTGACCTCCGGAACCGGGCTCAACGGTCATGATGAGCACCAGGTCGGCGATGTGAAAAAAATCCGTGTACGGATCGAGCGGCGTCCCCGGTTTGAGAGCGATTCCCGCTTTCGCCCCATGAGACTGAATTGAGCGCAACGTCGATCCCACATCATGAGCCGCTTCCACATGAAACGTCACAGACTGCGCTCCAATCTCGGCGTATCCAGGAGCAAACGCATCCGCATTGTTCACCATCAAATGGACGTCGAGGGGCACGGGTGAGACATCGACGATGCGCTTCACCATCTGCGGTCCAAACGTGAGGGCTTGGACAAAGTGATTGTCCATGACGTCCACATGCACGGCATCCGCCGTGCTAATCCGCTGGAGCTCCGCTTCCATATTGACAAAGTCAGCAGAAAGCACGCTGGGGTGCAGGCGGATGTCCACTCGCCCAGCCTACCTAGAGCGCCCGCTGGATCAGTTGAATAAACATGGCATCTGTCCCGTGGCGGTGGGTCCAGAGCTGGACTGCTGTGCCGCGACGGTGCCCCGAAATCGGGCTTGTCACGATCCCCTCCAACACAGCGGGTGTGTCCAGCAGTGTCAGCCGCTTATCGCCACCCACAACCCTGTCGATTACCTCCGTAGTCTCCTCGACCACCGGCGAGCACGTGACGTAGGCCAGGAAACCTCCCGGTGCGAGCGAGGTGAGACCGTTGCGAAGCAAGGCTTCCTGTAGCTCTCGCAACGCTGGGATGCTCTCTGGTGTCTTAACCCAGCGCGCCTCTGGGCGACGGCGCAGGGCGCCCAGTCCGGAGCAGGGCGCATCGAGCAAAATCCGCGAAAATCTCTCAGCACGTGGGCGACATGAGTCGCCCACTTCGACGCTCAAGGCCGCTTTCAACCGGTCCGTGATGGCGGACGTCGAATCTTCCACGAGCGAAGACCTGTGTTCGGAAATCTCACTGGCAAGCACCGACGCTCCGACGATGCACGCTTCCGCACCGAGAACCGCCGTCTTGCCTCCCGGACCAGCACACATGTCCCAAATTCGCTCAGCAGGCGCGAGAGGGGACACTCGTGTCAGCAGAAGTGCGGCCAGCTGTGAACCCTCATCTTGGACGCGAATGAACTTCTGCGTGACACCCTGAACTCTGCGAGGGTCGCCTCCTTGGAGGGTAGAGCCAATCGGCGAATAGTCGGTGGCTGACGCTTCACCTGGTTCGGAGAACCCCGGGAGGTGACAGAGCGTGACCAGAGGTGCCTGGTTGTGGGAGTCGAGGGCCTCTTCGAGCTCTCCCGCTCCTTCGCACTCTGCCAGTGCGCTCTCAAGTTGCGCTGCAATCCAGGAGGGATGGGAGCGCAGAGACGCAGTCGACTGGCCAATAACTCGTTCCCAGTACTCCGCCGGATGAGCAGAGACAGCTCGCAGAGCGGCATTGACAAGGCCTGCAACCCGGTGGAGGCCTTGGTTTTTTGCGAGACGGACACTCTCGTTGACAGCTGCGTGGGTTTCGACCCGCATACGGAGTAGCTGGTACACCCCCAACCTGAGAAGTACGCGGACCTCTGGCTCGAGGGAGGAAGAGTCTCGATGGGTTGCCTCTTGGATGACAGCATCCAGTTCTCCCTGAGCTCGAAGTGACCCGTACACCAGTTCAGTCACGAAGCCACGGTCACGCTCATCAAGATCTGAGCGCCCCAAGGCGACAGGAAGCGCCAAGTTCGCGTACGCACCATCGCGTTCCACGGCAACCGCCACGTCAAACGCAACTTCCCGAGACATGGCACCTTTAGGCACGGAACCCCACCCCAGGTGGAAGCCCTCGGAACCAATCCTTGGCCTGCATGACAGACTTTCCAGCCGGTTGAACAGAGGTCAAGACGATTGCTGTAGTCCCCGTCCCGACAGAGACGCCCTCCGAATGGTTTACGAGCGCGCCAGGACGGAGACCGCCCTGGGCCACGTCATGCCAAGCGGAGATAATCTTGACCTGTTGCTCGTTGTCATCCCGAACAGCAAAGCATCCTGGCTCTTCGCCCCAGGCCCTCAACTGGTTATAGATGTTCTCGGCGTTCTTCGACCAGTCAATGGACCCCACACTCCTGCCGGGTTTCGGAGCAAAAGTTGGCTCTCCCTGTTGCGCCGACACCGTGAGCGAACCAGCATCAATATCCTCGAGCAGGGTCAGAACAGGTTCCGGCGCCATATCTGCAAGCTTCGTGAGGACGCTACTCGCCGTGTCGTGAGGTGCAATCGTGTATGTCCGCACCTGAGCCACGGGACCAGTATCGAGACCCTGCTCGATACGGAACACGCTGACCCCGGTCTCCTCATCCCCGGCCGCCAATGAATAGGGAACGGGCGCGGCGCCCCTCCATCGAGGCAGCACGGAGAAATGAACGTTCCACCAGCCCTGAGGAACGCTAGAAAGCTCCTCCTCCCCCAACATCCGCCCATAGGCGACCACAATGACGACGTCGGGCTCCCAGCTACTTAGCGCTGCCATGACGCCGTCTGCAGTCGCCGGGGTGGCCACAGGAACTCCGAGCTCCTCTGCCGCTAATGCCACCGGAGTGGGGGTTGGTACCTGTTTTCTGCCTACCGGACGCGCAGGTTGGGTCAGTACACCCTCGAGAGTGTGGGAAGAGGCGTGGAGAGCCTTCAAGGTAGGAAGTGCAACTTCAGGACTCCCGGCAAAGACGATGCGCATTTCACTGAGCCTAGTAATGGCGACCACTCGGGGTGATGTCA
>CAZPBS010000009.1:0-33810 GCA_964584925.1 uncultured Microbacteriaceae bacterium | reverse complement strand
CCCGTGCTACCGCCGTGAAAGGGCGGCGTCCTAGGCCACTAAACGATGGGGCCGTCTCGTGAGCCGAAGCACAGCAACAGGGATTGAGTCTAGAGAGCCTTGCGGAGTTATGCAAACCCCTAGAGTCACTCGCCACACCGCCTGAAACCCCGGTGGGTGGGGGAGATGTGGTTATCGTTATCTTCCGTGAGAGCCCTTAGTCCACGCCGATTCTGGCCTGCCATCGCGACCCTTGGTGCGCTGGTGATGGTATTGAGCCTAGGTCTGCCCTCACAGAGCCCCGCCTACGCTGACGAATATCCGACCTGGGAGGAAGTCCAGGAGGCCCGGAAAGACGTTGCTCGCGCTGAGGCCAAAGTAAAAGAGATTATGGCTCTCCTTGAGAGGCTCGAAGTGGCCGCGGCCGAGGCTGAAGAAGAAGCTGCTCGTCTGGGTGAGATTTATTACGAAGCGCTCTATGAACTGGACGAAGCCACCTTCCAGCAGGCCCAATTGCAGTCGCAAGCCGATTCCGCGGCGGTAGTGGCGGAGGAGTCTCGCATGAAGGCCGGTCAGTTTGTGGCCGAGCTTGCACGTGTGGGTGGCGCTGATCTCACCGCGACGCTGTTCATTAGTGGCGATGACGCGAATCAGCTTCTCAGTCGCATTGGCTATGCCGCGAAGATTGCCGAACAGACCGATGGCATTTATGCCAGGGCGCTGTCTGACCAAAATACTGCCCAAGCGTTGAGTGACCAGGCTGAGGTTGCTCGACAGATCCGTGAGGAGCTTCAGCTCGTCGCAGAGGCAGCCTATGAAGAGGCGAACGCCGCAGCGATGCGGGCGTACTCCGCCGTTGAGGCACAACTCGAGAACAGTGCACGCCTGGAAGCGCAGTTAGAGGTCTTGATTGAGCAGCGTGAAGCAACCGAGGCCGACTATCAAAAAGGCGTGATTGCTCGTCAGCAATCCGAGATCATGGGCATGATTGATCCCGGCCAAATCAGCGCCTCGGGCTGGGCCCGCCCCTCCAGTGGATACATCTCCAGCCACTTTGGACCGCGCATCCACCCGATTTATGGAATTGCTCGCCTCCACGCTGGAATAGACCTCGCAACTCCGTGTGGTCGACCGGTGTATGCGGCCAGATCGGGTCGGGTGAGCTACTCCGGATGGTTGGGGACTTCAGGAAACTTCATTCGCGTCACACACGAGGATGGTTATACGACGGGGTATGCACACTTGCAGAGCGGCTCACTCTATGTTCGGTTGGGCGAATCAGTGGTGACCGGGCAGTTGATTGCCCGGATCGGTAACACCGGCGGATCGACTGGATGCCACCTGCACTTGGAGACCCGGCAGAACATGGTCGCCCAGGACCCCTACCCCTTCTTCCTCAACCGAGGAATCCGGCTCGGATAGTCACTTAGTGGCCGGGGAACGCCTCAATACCGGCCTGGACAATCTTTTCAGCCTCAGCGACTGACGCCCAGCCTTCGGTCTTGACCCATTTGCCAGGTTCGAGATCCTTGTAGTGCTCGAAGAAGTGCTCGATTTCTTTGCGGGTGTACTCGGGGATGTCGTTCACGTCTTGAATGTGGTCCCAGCGAGGGTCACCAGCGGGAACACCCACCACTTTGGCGTCGCTGCCGCCGTCATCGGTCATGTTGAAGACACCGACCGGGCGAACGGTGACGCCCACTCCTGGAAACAAAGGGTATTCGGTGAGGAGAAGAAGGTCGACGGGATCGCCATCTAATCCCAGGGTGTTCTCAAAGAAGCCATAGTCCGTGGGGTACACAAACGTTGTGTAGAGGACACGGTCGAGAAAGACTCGACCCGTTTTGTGGTCAACCTCGTACTTGTTGCGGCTACCGCGGGGGATTTCAATGATGGCGGGGTATTCGGCCATGACAGGGGACTCCTTTGAGAGAAAGTTTCGTGAAGTAACCTTACCGGGTGGCCCAGACTACGAGCTCGGGAGCGCGTCCCCGCCTGACGCCTGCCATGGCGGATGTCCGTCGGGCGGCCCGAGAGTGGGCGGGAAGCCTTGATGCTGCGCCTGGCCGCGCACTGTATTTGGTAGGTCTGAGTGGCGGAGGGGATTCCCTCGCTTTAGCCTGGGCCCTGTCTCACGAGGCGGGATCTCTGGGCCTGGACATTGGTGCTGTCATTGTCGACCACGGCCTTCAACCAGGTTCTTTCGATATCGCTCAGAGAGCCGCAGCCGAAGCGGAGGCCCTCGGTCTTAAGCCGGTCTTGATCAAGTCGGTCACTGTGGAAGGGACCGCAAATCTGGAGGATGTTGCTCGGGTGGCTCGGCATCGAGCATTCACTGAGACGTTGCGTGAAACCGGAGCTCAGGGTGTTGTGCTCGCCCACTCTTTAGATGATCAGGCCGAGACGGTGTTGATGGGTTTGACTAGAGGGAGTGGACCTAGCGGACTCAAAGGAATGCCCGGTCAGGACGGCGTTGTGCACCGTCCTTTTCTCGGCATTTCGCGCGCAACGCTCCGACAGGCTCTTCTGGATGCGGGGATGACCTGGTGGGAGGATCCACATAACGAGGATGAGCGTTTCACCAGAGTGCGGGTGCGCAACCAAGTCCTTCCGGTCCTCGAACGTGAAATGGGCCCGGGAGTTGCTCAAGCACTGGCCCGCACCGCAGAACTTTTCCGCGCTGATGCGACCGCCCTGGATGACGAGGCCGCAACCTGGTTTGAGGCCCATGCGACAACTCTGGACGACGGATCGTGGGCGGTGGAGGTCGCCGACCTTCAGCAGGTCAGTGTGGCACTGCAGACGAGAGCCCTACG
Source organism: uncultured Microbacteriaceae bacterium (assembly GCA_964584925.1). GTDB lineage: Bacteria > Actinomycetota > Actinomycetes > Actinomycetales > Microbacteriaceae > Pontimonas. The sequence goes on along the minus strand of CAZPBS010000009.1, from coordinate 31,015 downwards.
GATGCTGGTGGTTCGGGCCGGCGGCGACGCTCCCACCTATGCACACACAGCCCAGATGAGGCGTCTTCTCGAGCAGTGGAAGGGGCAATCGGCCGTCGATGTTTCCGGCGCTAGTGTGGAGCGCAGAGACGGGCGAATTGTGGCCCGAACGAGTAGGTAGGGCAAAAAATCATGGAATTCGAGGACGTCAACTCTGACATCGAATCAGTTGTTCTCACAAAAGAGCAGATCGCCGAGGGCATCGCCCGAATTGCCCGAGAGATTGAGAACAATCACCGCGGTCACACTCCACTCTTGATTGGTGTGCTGAAGGGTGCCGTCATGGTGATGGCCGATCTCGCTCGGGAACTCCACATTCCGATTGAGATGGACTGGATGGCCGTGTCGAGTTATGGCGCCTCCACCAAATCCAGCGGTGTGGTGCGGATCGTCAAAGACCTCGAAATTTCACTCGAGGGCCGCCATGTCATCATCGTTGAGGACATTGTCGACTCAGGGTTGACTCTGTCGTGGTTATTGGAGAACTTTGAGAGTCGCCAGGCTGCATCGGTCAGTGTTGCCACACTCCTGCGCAAACCCGATGCGATGAAAGTCGATGTTCCTATTGACTATCTCGGGTTTGATATTCCCAATGATTTTGTCGTCGGTTTTGGTTTGGATTATGCCGAGTCATATCGCAATCTCAGTGGTGTGGGAGTTCTGAAACCTGCTGTCTACGGGGGCTAAGACCACCCTGTGCCTCGGGCGAACACGTGGTGTTTGGCTACTGCATCGCGCTAGCCTGTTAGCTTGACTCCCGGTCCACCGAAAGGCTCCAGACTCTCGTCATGGCTCAGAAGAAAATCACCCTGAAATCGCTGATTAGGGGACCCCTTCCGTATGTTCTCGTGGGTTCACTCATTGTGGTGATTGGTATTTCGTTGCTCACCGCGAGCGGTTTTCGACCCGTGAGCACACAGCAAGGCCTTGAGCTTCTGAAAGACAACCAGGCTCGCTCTGTCACCATCATCGATGGTGAGCAACGGGTGGACATGGAGTTGCGCTCTTCCTTTGATGACCTCGGAACCCAAGTGCAGTTCTACTACGTCGCTCCTCGCGGTGAGGAGATCATTGCGGCCGTCTCGAATTCCGATGTAGCGGAGTTCACGGATGAGGTCCCCCAGACCAACTGGTTTGTCTCGCTCTTGGGTCTCCTCTTGCCCTTTGTCATCATTGGTCTGATCTTCTGGTTCCTGCTCTCGAGCATGCAGGGCGGTGGATCTAGGATCATGCAGTTTGGAAAGTCACGGGCAAAGCTTGTGTCGAAAGAAACCCCCACGGTCACGTTCGAGGATGTGGCGGGGGCGGATGAAGCCATCGAGGAGCTCCACGAAATCAAGGAGTTCCTCAAAGACTCCGAGAAGTTCCAAAAGGTCGGTGCCCGCATCCCTAAGGGCGTTCTTCTCTATGGCCCTCCGGGAACCGGCAAGACTTTGCTGGCGCGGGCCGTGGCAGGCGAAGCCAATGTCCCGTTCTATTCCATCTCGGGTTCTGACTTTGTCGAGATGTTTGTCGGTGTGGGAGCGTCTCGCGTGCGAGACCTCTTTACTCAAGCCAAGGAAAATGCACCCGCCATCATCTTCGTTGATGAGATCGATGCGGTGGGGCGTCACCGTGGGGCTGGCATGGGCGGAGGCCACGATGAGCGCGAGCAGACCCTTAACCAGCTCCTGGTGGAGATGGACGGTTTTGACCCCAAGACGAACGTTATTTTGATCGCCGCGACCAACCGCCCTGACATTTTGGACCCAGCACTGCTGCGTCCCGGCCGTTTTGACCGCCAGATTCAGGTGGATGCACCGGACATGAAGGGTCGCCAGAAGATTCTGGAGGTTCACGCCAAAGGTAAGCCCATGGCCAAGGGTGTGGACCTGGCAGTACTTGCACGGAAGACTCCCGGTTTCACGGGAGCCGACCTCGCCAACGTTCTCAACGAAGCAGCACTCCTGACAGCTCGCGAGAATTCAACAAAAATCACTAACGAGCTCCTCGATGAAGCTGTGGATCGAGTGATGGCTGGACCTCAGAGGCGTACTCGGGTTATGAGCGACAAAGAGCGTCTTGTCACCGCGTATCACGAAGGTGGTCACGCCCTCGCCGCTGCTGCGATGCGAAACACTGACCCCGTCACGAAAGTCACTATTCTTCCTCGCGGTCGAGCGCTCGGGTACACGATGGTGCTTCCGCTGGATGACAAGTACTCAGTCACCAGAAACGAACTACTCGACCAGCTCACCTACGCCATGGGTGGTCGTGTTGCCGAAGAAATTGTCTTCCATGACCCCACCACGGGCGCATCGAACGACATTGAGAAGGCGACCGCTATTGCTCGTCGGATGGTGACCGAATACGGCATGAGTACCGACATTGGCGCGGTGAAGCTCGGTCAAGCAAGTGGTGAAGTGTTCTTGGGTCGTGACATGGGTCACCAACGTGACTACTCCGATTCCGTGGCTCAAGCGGTAGACACCGAAGTCCGCAACTTTATTGATCGCGCTCACACCGAGGCGTGGAAGGTCCTCATGGACAATCGAGCCATCCTCGATCGCTTGGCGACCGAATTGCTGGAGAAGGAGACCCTCGATCACCACCAGCTCGCCACCATCTTCGAGGGCGTAAAACAGCTTCCCGAGCGCCCGCTGTGGCTCTCTAGTGGAGATCGTCCACCGTCGAAAAAGGGACCAGTGAGTGTTCCTCGGAGGAAAGCTGCTGCCGCGCCGAAGAAGCCGGCAGCAAAGAAGCCCGTCGCCAAGAAAACCACTACGAAGAAGCCAGCGGTGAAAAAGCCTGCGACGCCCAAGGCTGCTGCGAAGAAGGCGCCACCGTCGTCAACCGGACGTTCCCGTGGATAGCGAGTCAATCAAGAAAGCGGTAGGGGACATTCTTCTCGCGGTCGGTGAGGACCCCACCCGCGAGGGCCTTGCCACCACGCCAGATCGCGTCGCTGAGCTCTTTGCTGACCTGTATTCGGGCGTGGGTGTCGATCCGGTAAGTGTGCTGCGGGATGCAAAAGAGGTTCCTGCCGCAGAATCTGAGCGAGGAGAGATGGTGGCCCTTCGGGACATCTCCTTTATCTCCCTGTGTGAACACCACCTGCTGCCGTTTGAAGGTCACGCCAGCGTTGTCTACGAACCGGGCTCCTCCATCGTGGGCCTCGGCACACTAGCCACACTGGTGGAAGTGACCGCACGGCGACCACAGCTCCAAGAGCGGGTCGGAGAGATGGTGGCGCAGGCGTTAGTGACCTCCGGTGTTGCTCGAGGTGCTCTTGTTCTGGTGTCTGCTGTGCACGGATGTGTGGCCTATCGCGGACCTAAGCAGCGACTCACGACGGTGACAGTTGCCACTGAGGGAACGCTCTCAGAAGACACCAAAAGGCACGAAGCCCTTTTCCTCGCGGGAGGCGAGGACTGGGCGTGAGCGCTCGTCGGCGGCCCGAGCTGTGGGGGGTTGTGAATACGACTCCCGACTCGTTCAGCGATGGAGGCTTCTTCCAGGAGGCTGATGCCGCAATCAGGCAGGGCCTGGCTCTCGTGGAGCAGGGCGCCTCCGTCATTGACGTCGGAGGCGAGTCCACTAGACCCGGAGCACATCGTGTGACTCCTGAGGAAGAAGAGCAGCGCGTTATCCCCGTGGTGAGGGCGCTGGCCGAGGCAGGGGTCGTGGTGAGTGTTGACACCATGAGAGCGTCGACAGCCCTTAAGGCTGTGGACGCTGGTGCTCGCATCGTCAACGATGTGTCCGGAGGATTGGCGGATCCAGACATGTTCTCGGTCGTGGCAGAGGCTGCTGTCGATTATGTGCTGATGCATTGGCGAGGACACAGCGACACCATGGACTCGCTGGCGCATTATGACGACGTTGTCAGTGACGTTGCGCACGAGATTCGGGTACGACTGGAGGAGGCATCCAAGGCGGGCATCGACCCCTCTCGCCTCCTTGTTGATCCAGGTCTTGGATTTGCGAAAACTCCGGAGCACAATTGGTCTCTGCTGTCTCACCTGGATGACCTTGTTCCCTCGGGTACGCGGATGGTGGTCGGAGCGTCGAGGAAACGTTTCCTGGGTGAGCTTCTGCCGGGAGGGCACAAACCTGCGGAGCGCGATGGAGCATCGGCGGCCTTGGGAGTGCTGTTGGCGGAGGCTGGAGTCTTCGCTCTGCGGGTTCACAATGTGAAAGCGCACCGAGAGGCATTGGATGTCTGGCAGGCTTTCCACGAAGGGGGTCCCCGTGAGTGACGTGATCAGGATTGAGGGGATTGAGGCCTTCGGCTATCACGGAGTTTTTCCCCAGGAGAAACGAGAAGGCCAAACTTTCCTGGTGGATGTCGACATTGAGACGTCGTTTGATGAGGCCATCGCCCATGACGATGTCGCCTACACGGTGGACTACGGGGTAGTGGCAGAGCGGGTTGCAGAGATTATTCAAGGAGAGCCCGCCGACCTGATTGAAACGGTGTGTGATCGGATTGTCACCATGGTGTTATCACTCGAGCGCGTGAAGGCCACCCGCGTCACCATTCATAAACCCCAGGCCCCCATTTCGGTTCCTTTTGCCGGGGTTTCTGTATCAAGACGACGAGAGGTGGGCGCGTGACGACGGAGGACAGCTGGGTTTCATGCGTGGTGGCACTGGGGACAAACCTCGGCAACCGCGAAGACATCGCGTTTCGAGCACTTGCGGACCTGGCGGCTACTGAGGGCTTCCGGGTGACAGCAGCCTCCTCACTGCACGAGACAGTGGCGCTGGGACCTGATGGCCCCAACCCCGATGCGCCCGCGTATGTGAACCAGGTGATTCTTCTGGAGAGCGCCTGGTCGGCAGAGAAAACCCTCGAACACTTCATGGATATCGAGCGTCAACACGGTCGTGAGCGAACTGGAGAACGATACGCTGACCGCACCTTAGATTTGGATCTCATCCTGTACGGCGATCGAGTGAGTGATGATCCCTTCGTGACGACTCCTCACCCCAGGGCGCACCAGCGCAGATTTGTGTTGGAACCGTGGCAGGAAATTGATCCCGACGCTACTCTCCCTCGCCATGGGCCTATTTCTCAGCTCCTCGCGTCCCTTCCACCCAACCCGTCATGAGCCACACCTCGGCCATCGCTCTTCTGATGGGAGGCTTGATCGGAGGGGTACTCGGGTGGGCTGGGCAGTGGCTATTGGTCACCTCAGGAATCCCAGCGCTTATTCCTCCCTACACCTGGGGCGCAGCGCTGGCAGCACTGGGAGCAATTCTGTTGGCTTTGGCCTGGCCGATTCGGAGTCAGGTGAGGACAGATCGCGCCAAGACACCGGTCGATCCCTTCTACGCAACGAGGGTTGTGCTTCTGGCGAAGGCAGGAGCCTTGGCCGCCTCGGCGCTTGGAGGGATGGGTGTGGGCTTCGTGCTGTTTTTTGCCAGTCGGCCTGTGGTCTTAGCCGAGACGCTAGTGCCCACGGTTGTAGCGTTCGTCGGCGCCGTAGTGTTGATGGTGGGGGCACTCATCGCCGAGCGTTGGTGCACCCTCCCGCCCGACTCATCAGACGGCGGAGCTGACATCGTGTCCGGAGGAGATCTGTCATGAGTGCCGAGGAAACCGTCTGGGAACGGGTTAGCCCGCGCTACCAGGTGGAGGCACTTGTTCACACTGTGGGCGGGTCGCTCGTCCCAGTTGCTGTGTCCAGTGTGCCCCTGTGGATCAGTGATCCTGTGCTCACGTGGGCATCCTGGTATCCGCTGGCGATCACACTCGCCATCGTGGTGACAGTCGTGGGGTTTATTCCTCGCAGAGTCAAGGCGTATGGCTATGCGCTTCGGGCTGATGACTTGGTGTTCCGTCGAGGAATCATTTTTCAACGTCAGGTCGCGGTGCCGTATGGGCGCTTGCAGCTTGTCGATGTCACGAGGGGTCCTCTGTCGCGCCTACTAGGGCTCTCGGAGCTGAAGCTCGTGACGGCGGCTGCATCAACGGGAGTGACAATCCCCGGGCTCCCCTTGCCCGTCGCGGAGGAACTCCGGGACCGTTTGATCGCGGTGGCGGAGACCCGCCGGGCAGGCCTCTAGCGATGACAGCTGCGGTATTGCGCAGCGCCGCGGATCTGCGAGGCGGTGAGTGGTTTCGGTTGCACCCGCTGACACCGTTGCTCCAAGGTGGCGTGGTTCTATTGGGCCTCTTGGGAGCAGGGTTTGCGGCGCTCTGGGAAACAGTCATCCTGCGAGCCATACTCCAGTTCGCGGGCGTGGAGGATGACGATGAGGGCGGTGGAATCGCCTTCCTGATTGCTGACTCACTGGCCCTGATTTTTTTGGGCGCCGTTGTCGTTGTCGTGGTGTCCGCACTGGTCTTTTGGCTCCAATGGCGAGTCCATCTGGTTCGCATGGATGACGATGTTCTCGAGGTAAAGAAGGGCATCCTCGCCAAATCGTCCCGCCGTGCCCGGCGAGACCGCATCAACACGATTGGTGTGAGGCGTCCACTTATTCCTCGACTGTTGGGACTTGCAAAGCTCGATATTCAGGCCGCCGGGAACGATGCCAATGTCGTCCTCGCCTACCTCCCCTACAGTGTGGCGACAGCGGTTCGTCGCGAAATCTTGCAGACACCGGGGCACCGTGTTGATGACAGCGAGCCTGAGCCTCAGGTCATCACCCGGGAACTCGAGGTGTCGCTTTTTCGGTACCTGGCATCGTTAGTCGTGAGTGTGGAGACTGTGTTTTTTGGTGCGGCCTTCATCGCGGTGTTGGTGGGGGCGTTGACCGCGGGTGAGCTCGCTGCCTGGCTGGGCCCGATTTCGGTGGTTTTTGGATATGTCGTGTATCTAGCCGACCGGTTCTTTCGGGTCGGGAACTTTGTCATCGACTCGATTGAAGGTGATGTGCGAGTCTCGTTGGGGTTGCTCTCCACCAGCGTGGAAACTATTCCGCCCGCCCGGATTCACGCCCTCCAAATCTCGCAGCCATGGCCGTGGAAGTTCTTGGGATGGTGGAGGGTCGATGCGAACCTCGCGTCCTCTCCAGGCTCTGCGAACAAAAAGACTCCCGCCCACACCCTGTTACTCCCTGTGGCTACTACGAGCGAAATGGTGCGGATGGTGGAGCTGTGCGTACCCAGCCTTCAGGAAGAGTCCGCGATGGCTCAGGTCACCACCCTTCTCCAACAACCCCACACGCAGTGGGCAGAAGCGGGCGTGGAGAATGAGGCTCATGTCGGAGCCTCTCGGCGCGCACGCTTTCGAATTCCGTTGAGCTATGGCGTGACCGGTAGTGCGGTGATTCGAGGGGTTGTGGCACTGCGTTGTGGCCGATGGATTACCAAGCTGGCCCTTGTCCCCTTGGCTCGAATCCAGAGCTCCAGTGTTTCGCAGGGACCATGGCATCGAGCTTTGGGCCTCTCCGTATTCGCAGTAGAGAGCGTGGAGGGACCCGTGTCGACTCGTGTTGTGGGCCTTGACACCGACGACGCCTGGAGATGGTGGGACACTGTTCATGCGCTGACCGTGGGCGCCATTGGAGACACGACAACAACACGGCGAAGGCGGAGGACACCAGCGTGAATTCCACGAGGCTCGGAGTGGGCATTATTGGTGCCGGCCGAGTGGGACCTTTGATTGCAGCCGCGCTGTCGCGCGCAGGACACTCCCTGGTGGGGATTACACAGCCCTCAGAGAGCGGGCAGGAGCGAGTAGAGGCAATACTTCCCGGAGTGGTTTATGCCGATCCGCTGCAGATTATTGAGCGCAGTGAGTTAGTCGTGGTAGCTCTTCCGGACCATGAGCTACCGGGGTTCATTGAGGGCCTCAGCCTCCAGAACGCTTGGAACACGGGGCAATTGGTACTCCACACCTCCATTACCCATGGTCTCGATGTGTGGGATAGCGCCCGGGCACAGGGAGCAATTCCCTTGGCCCTGCACCCCTTGATGGAGTTCACCGGAACCAGCATGGATCTCTCCAGGATGTCCGGAGCATGGTGTGTGATCAGTGCACCAGCCGTTGCGGAGCCCATTGCGAGCGCACTCGCCGTCGAAATGGGAATGGAGCCCCTGGTCGTGGCGGAGGACAAGCGAGCGCAGGTCGCCTCGGCCATCGCTTTGGCCACAAGCTTCTCCCACACCACTATTCATGAGGCGGCGAGCCGATTGAAAGCTGCGGGAATCGATAATCCAGGCGTGGTCATGCAACCCCTGGTGAGCTCGAGTATTGAGAATGCCCTCCGGTTGTTTGCAGGAAATGAGCGTGAGCTAGGGGGAGAGGCCTGATGCCAGCCATCGTCCACACGCTCGAGGAACTTCAGGGTATTCGGGAAACCTGGCGGACCGCCGGAGAATCAGTAGCGCTGGTGCCCACGATGGGTTCTCTTCATGAGGGTCACAAGGCTCTCGTGCGGGAGGCGACCACTCGAGCGGATCGATGCGTGGTCAGTATTTTTGTCAACCCTCTGCAATTTGGCGCAGGCGAAGACTTTGACGAGTATCCACGGTCGCTTCACGCCGATGAGGCGTTTCTCGCTGACACGCTGGTGGACGTGATTTTTGCGCCCAGTGTCGAGGTGATGTATCCCGAGGGACCAGACGCTGCACCCAGCCTGAGCGCCGGCGGGGTTGGCGACACCTACGAGGGAGCCTCTCGACCAGGACACTTTGATGGTGTGCTCACCGTGGTGAAGCGCCTTTTCGATTATGTCGATCCCGAGGTGGCGGTCTTTGGCACTAAAGACGCCCAACAACTGTTCCTTGTTCAGCAGATGGTGCAGGATCAGAAGCTTCCTCTTCGCATTGTGGAGGTGGACACCGTTCGAGATTCTTCCGGCCTCGCCCTGTCCAGTCGGAATGCCCAGTTGAGTGAGACCTCGTTGACTCAGGCGCTCGAGATTCCGAGGGCGCTGGAGGAGGCCTCCCACCAATCCAGCGCCGAGGACGCCCGCAATCGGGCGAGAGAGATCCTGGAGAGCGCCCCTGGAGTGGAGGTTGACTATGTCGAGGTGGTCGATCCAGAAACGTTTCGGCCCGGGGGAGAAAGTGGAGCGGAGGAGCCCGCCCGACTGATCGTGGCCGTCACCATAGGCGGCGTGCGGCTCATAGACAACAAGCTTCTGCACTTTGGTCAGTAGGCTAACGGGGTACAGCGCCCCCACGCAGGAATTTCACACTCATGACTGATGCCCCACACGTCGAGCCAGACGCCGACGATATTGACGAACAACATGCCGTTCGTTTGGGCAAACGTGAGCAGATGTTGGCCACAGGGCTCGAGCCTTTCCCTGTCTCGGTCCCCGTGACGACGACCATCTCCGCCGTTCGAGACGCTCACCCCGATTTAGAGCCCGAGGCCGCGACTGGCGAGGTTGTCGGGATTGCCGGGCGAGTGGTCCATATGAGAGTTACCGGAAAGCTCGCCTTCCTATCTCTGCAAGAGGGATCTGGGGAGCGCCTCCAAGCCATGGTCTCCTTTGGTGAAGTGGGAGAAGAGTCCTTTGAGCTCCTGAAAGACCTCGTTGATCTTGGCGACCATGTCTTTGTGGCAGGTGAAGTTATTGCCTCCAAACGCGGTGAGCTCTCCATCATGGTGTCGCAGTGGGCTATCGCCGCCAAAGCGCTGATGCCACTGCCCAACCTGCACAGCGAGCTCAACGAAGAAACCCGAGTTCGCCAGCGCTACCTGGATCTGATCGTGCGCGAGCAAGCTCGCGAGACGGTGCGCGCCCGCGCACAGGTCAATGCCTCGCTTCGCTCCACATTTGGTGAGCACGGTTACCTCGAAGTGGAAACCCCGATGCTGCAGGTTCAGCACGGTGGGGCCTCCGCGCGACCCTTCATCACCCATTCCAACGCGTTTAGTACTGACCTTTTCTTGCGAATCGCTCCCGAGCTCTACCTCAAGCGCGCAGTGGTCGGTGGAATCGAGCGAGTATTCGAAATAAACCGCAACTTCCGCAACGAAGGGGCTGACTCCACTCACAGCCCAGAGTTTGCGATGCTCGAGGCGTATCAGGCCTATGGGGACTACCACCAGATGGCGGATCTGACCCAGGAGCTCATTCAGAAGGCGGCGCTTGCCGTGGCGGGGTCCACCACGGTTACTTGGGCTGATGGAACTGAGTATGACCTGGGTGGCCAGTGGAACCGGCTGGGTCTGTACGAGAGCCTCAGCGATGCCAGTGGCACACGCATAACCCCGGACACCTCAGTGTCCGACCTAGAGTCGATGGCGCAGAAAGTTGGGATTGAGGTTGCTCAGCCCACCCCCGGTAAATATGTCGAGGAGCTGTGGGAGCACTTCGTCAAGGAGTCCCTCACCACCCCCACGTTTGTCATGGACTACCCCTTAGATACGTCCCCCCTAGTGCGCGCCCACCGCTCAATTCCCGGTGTGGTGGAGAAGTGGGACCTGTATGTCCGTGGTTTTGAGCTGGCAACCGGATATTCCGAACTTGTCGACCCCGTCATTCAGCGCGAGAGATTCCTCGAGCAGGCAAAACTTGGTGCCAAGGGCGACCTCGAGGCAATGAAGGTGGATGAAGACTTCCTCCGCGCCCTTGAGCACGGAATGCCTCCCACGGGCGGAATGGGCATGGGAATTGATCGCCTTCTGATGGCAATTACCGGCCTGGGAATTAGGGAAACCGTCCTGTTCCCGCTGGTGAAATCGACCTAGTCGTCGACCGGTAAACCACGCTTCGCGCGTTCTTCACGCTCGAGTTTTTTGTAAGACTCGCGCTCGCCGCGATCGGCAGAGAGAATCGAGCGCATAATGAACCAGAAGATGAGGCCAATGAGGATGGTGGGCGTCACGGAGAACAGTGCGTTGGCCCAAAAGTTTTCAATCATCCTGTTGTCCTAGCTCAGAAGCGCGCCAAGCGCGACGGTCACGGCAATCCCGCCCATCATGATCAAAAGCCCCACCCTGGCAGGGGGGAGCGCCGACCTTTTGGAAGAACGAGCCACGGATCGAAGTTTATGGGGAGAAACCTCAGGTTTGCTGACATCTCACGCTAGGGGCGAACACCGCCCCATGGACGAGGGCGAGCGCTTATTCTCGTGTTCACGAGCATTGGTGAGGACTCTCGCCGTAAAGGAGTGATGAAGATGTTTGAGAGGTTTACCGACCGGGCACGCCGAGTCGTGGTCTTGGCGCAAGAAGAAGCCAAGATGCTGAACCACAACTACATCGGCACTGAGCACATCCTCCTGGGTCTCATCCACGAGGGTGAAGGTGTCGCTGCTAAAGCGCTGGAGTCACTCGAGATTTCGCTCGAAGCTGTCCGCGAGCAGGTGCAGGAGATTATCGGTCAGGGTCAGCAGGCCCCCACCGGACACATTCCCTTCACTCCTCGCGCGAAGAAGGTTTTGGAGTTGAGCCTCCGTGAGGCACTCCAGCTCGGACACAACTACATCGGCACCGAGCACATCCTGCTCGGCCTGATTCGTGAGGGTGAAGGTGTTGCCGCTCAGGTTCTGGTGAAGCTGGGTGCGGATTTGAACCGTGTTCGCCAGCAAGTCATTCAGTTGCTTTCGGGATACCAGGGCAAAGACCCAGTATCGGTAGGTGGCTCAGAGACCGGCGGCAGCGACAAGGGTTCACAGGTTTTGGACCAGTTCGGCCGCAACCTGACACAGGCGGCTCGTGAAGGAAAGCTTGATCCCGTCATTGGTCGCGAGCGTGAGATGGAGCGGGTCATGCAGATCCTCTCTCGTCGCTCGAAGAACAACCCTGTTCTGGTGGGTGAGCCCGGTGTGGGAAAGACCGCTGTTGTGGAGGGCCTCGCTCAAGCAATCGTGAAGGGCGACGTTCCGGAGACGCTGAAGGACAAGCAGCTCTACTCGCTGGACCTTGGCTCCCTGATCGCAGGGTCACGCTACCGCGGTGACTTTGAAGAGCGTTTGAAGAAAGTGACCAAAGAGATTCGCACCCGTGGCGACATCATCGTCTTCATCGATGAGATTCACACTCTGGTGGGTGCGGGAGCCGCTGAGGGCGCCATCGACGCTGCCAGCATTCTGAAGCCTCTGCTGGCTCGTGGTGAGCTCCAAACTGTGGGCGCCACCACCTTGGATGAATACCGCAAGCACTTTGAGAAGGATGCCGCTCTGGAGCGTCGCTTCCAGTCTGTCCAGGTTCACCAGCCCAGTCCGGCTCACACCATCAACATTTTGAAGGGTCTGCGGGATAAGTACGAGGCGTTCCACAGAGTGTCGATCACCGATGGTGCTATCGAGGCAGCCGTCAACCTCTCTGACCGTTACGTCCAGGATCGTTTCCTGCCAGACAAGGCCATTGACTTGATTGACGAGGCCGGAGCACGTCTTCGCCTGTCCATCCTCTCGAGCCCTCCTGAGCTCCGGGAGTTCGACGAGAAGATTGCTGACGTCCGTTCTCGCAAGGAAGCAGCCATCGAAGGTCAAGACTTCGAGAAAGCAGCATCGCTGCGCGATGAGGAGAAGAGTCTCCTCGGCGAGCGTCTGCAGCTGGAAAAGAAGTGGCGCAGTGGCGAGGCCGGTGGCACCGGGGTCGTCGATGAGGGTGTCATTGCCGAGGTTCTCGCCGCCGCAACCGGAATCCCTGTCTTCAAGCTCACCGAAGAAGAGACTGCGCGCCTGATGTTCATGGAGAAGGCTCTTCACCAGCGTGTGATTGGTCAAGAACAGGCGATCTCTGTTCTCTCTAAGACCATTCGCCGGACTCGCGCGGGTCTGAAAGACCCGAAACGCCCGAGTGGTTCCTTCATCTTCGCCGGTCCCACTGGTGTGGGAAAGACTGAGCTGGCCAAGGCTCTGGCGGAGTTCCTCTTTGATGACGAAGACGCACTGATTGCTTTGGACATGTCGGAGTTCGGTGAAAAGCACACCGTTTCGCGCCTGTTCGGTGCTCCTCCCGGATTCGTAGGATTCGAAGACGGTGGGCAGTTGACGGAGAAAGTTCGTCGTAAGCCGTTCAGTGTCGTGCTGTTTGACGAGATTGAGAAGGCTCACCCCGATATCTTCAACTCCCTGTTGCAGGTGTTGGAAGAGGGCCGCCTGACCGATGGTCAGGGTCGTGTGGTGGACTTCAAGAACACCGTGATCATCATGACGACGAACTTGGGAACCAAGGACATCACCGGTGGCCCGGTCGGCTTCACGGTGGAGGGCGACACGGAGGCGAGCTACCAGTCCATGCGCGCGAAGGTTGTGGAGGAGCTGAAGAAGAACTTCAAGCCCGAGTTCCTCAACCGTGTGGATGAGACCATCGTCTTCCCGCAGCTTAACCAGGACGAACTGATGGAGATTGTGCACCTCTTCATCAAGCGACTCGGTGACCGCTTGCTGGATCGCGATATGACCATGAGTGTCTCCGATGAGGCCAAGAAGCAGCTGATTGTTCTTGGCTGGGATCCGACGATGGGAGCACGCCCACTGCGCCGAGCCGTCCAGCAAAGCGTCGAGGACCCGTTGAGTGAGCGCATCCTCCAGGGCGAATTGAACCCTGGCGAGCACATCACCGTCGACTTCGATGGCACCGAGTTCACCTTTGTGAGTAAGAAGCGTGAAGCGGAGCCACTGGAAGCCGGAGTGCTCGAGTCCTAAGCGCTACGCTTTCCTGGTGACCCAGGCTGAGAAGTGGACAATTCGACGTGCGCGCACGTCGGACATCCGCGCTATCGCCGCTCTGATTGAACCCCTCGTCGAAGCACGTGTGCTTCTGGGCAAGGACCTCGTGGTGCTCTATGAAGCAGTCCAAGAGTTCACCGTGGCAACCACCCCTTCCGGGAACGTTGTGGGATGCGGTGCGTTGCACGTTTTTTGGGAAAACCTGGGAGAAATCAGGACGTTGGCCGTGTCTCCTGACCTTCTAGGGGAGGGAATTGGTACAGCACTGGTGGGAGCTCTCGAAGAGCAAGCTCGAGAGCTCGGACTGGACACGCTCTTCTGTCTGACCTTTGAGGTGGAATTCTTCCGACGCAACGGTTTCCATCTCCAAGATGACCAGATTGTGGATCCCGAGATATACGTGGAGTTGGTGCGCTCGCCCGATGAGGGTGTTGCGGAGTTCCTCGATCTAGCCAGGGTTAAGCCCAACACGCTGGGTAATTCCCGTTTGGTGAAAGACCTTAGCTAAACCTGCAAGTTCCTAGGCTCGCCGGCGCTAAGGCCCTTATTTTCCGCACTCCAGTCGTACCCTAGGGCTATGTCACAGGCTCAGCGCCCCCTTCCCTCCTCGGTCTACTGGAGGAGGAGACTCGCGGTACTCGGTGGGCTACTCGGGGTTATCGCCGTCATTGTGTTGATAATCGTGCGCCCTGGCTTTGGCACAACAGCCGAGCCTGCGGAAGAGGTCACCGAAGAGCTTGCGGTCGTTGAAGTACCCAACTGCCTCCCCAGTCAGCTCGAAATCACCGCTCGCACCGACCAGTCCAGTTATGACTCGGGAATGAACCCCCAGCTCTGGATGGGCGTGAAGAACGTGTCTTCTGTGGAGTGCAAGGTCAACGCGGGAACGGACGCACAAAAGTATGTGATTTCCTCCGGGCCTGACCTGATCTGGTCTTCTGACGACTGTCAGACCGACGCTGTTCCGTATGAGCTCACTCTCGCTCCTGGTTCAGAGCAAGAGACCACTGCTATTCCCTGGGATCGGACCCGCTCGACACCCGACACGTGTGATGGTGAACGCCCCGTGATGCCAGCAGGTGGCGCGAGCTATCACCTCTCGGTTGAGCTGGGCAGCTTGGAATCCGCCGAGACCAAGCAGTTCCTACTGAACTAAAAAGCAGGCTCTTTCTGCTTCTTCGGGCTTCCCGAGAACGCTCTGGTGATGGCTTCATGAATACTCGGTGTGGTGTGATCGAGCACGGAAGTAAAGCCCAACCGTGCCGCTTCTGAAGCCCGCTGGGGGGCTTGGGTGACAGCTCGGATTTCGCCGGCGAGGCTAATCTCTCCAATTGCTGCCATCTCTTGAGAGAGCGGGATGTCTTTTGTGGCACTGGCGATTGCTAAGGCAATGGCCAAATCTGTGGCCGGTTCGTAAACCTTGATGCCACCGACTGTCGATACATAGACATCCGCTGAGGAGACTGGTAAGCCGGCCCGGCGCTCAAGAACAGCCAGAATCATCGCCACTCTGGAGGATTCCACGCCGTTCACCACCCTCCGAGGTTGGGCCGCGGTGCTCGGCACGACGAGCGCCTGGATTTCCACGGGGAGGGCCCGGCGACCCTCTAAGGCAATGGTGGTGCAGGTCCCGCTGACCGCCTTAGTGGTGTGGGAGCGAAACAGAGAGCTGGGGTCGGGCACTTCGAGGATGCCCTCCCCACTCATCTCGAAGCACCCCACTTCGTCCGTGGGGCCGAATCTGTTCTTCAGCGCCCGCACAAAGCGCAACGAGGTCTGCCGGTCCCCTTCAAAGTGGCAGACGACATCAACTAAATGCTCGAGAGTCCTGGGACCAGCTACTTGCCCATCTTTGGTGACGTGTCCGACCAGGATGATGGGTAAGTGGGAGTTCTTCGCGACCCTGATGAGGGTCGCGGCAACTTCCCTGACTTGAGCAACGCCACCAGCCGAGCTCTCCAAGACGCCGGAGGACACGGTCTGAATGGAGTCGACAATCATGAGCTCCGGCTGCACCTGATCAATGTGTCCCAGTACCCCGCCGAGGTCCGTCTCGTTGGCGAGGAAAAGATTGTCGTCAAGGCCGTTGGTGCGTGACGCACGCAAGTACACCTGGCCTGCAGATTCTTCGGCGCTGACGTAGAGAACTTTCTTCCCACCCTGAGCAGCTTTGGCAGCCACATCCAGTAGAAGTGTGGATTTCCCAACCCCTGGTTCGCCGGAGAGCAAAATCACGGCACCTGGCACAATGCCACCACCGAGAACCCTGTCAAATTCCCCCACCCCGGTGGGTACGTGACCACTTTCGTTCCCCGAGTGTTCCGTGATCGGTTTTGCGATCCGCTCGGCACTGGGAACAACAGCGACCGCTTGGCGCGACGCGCTCGTGGGAGCTCCGACTTCGATGACAGTTCCCCAGGACTGGCACTCACCACAGCGCCCCACCCATTTCAGGGTGGTCCATCCGCATTCATCGCAGCGATAGGGGGACTCGGTCTTGGCCATGCTTAGAGCCTAGAGCTCACCACTGACCGGGGCTGAAGGCGGGATGGGTGTCTGTGTAAACTAGCGGGCGGTACCGTGTCCGAGCGGCCGAAGGTGCAACTCTCGAAAAGTTGTGTGGGTGAAAGCCCACCGTGGGTTCAAATCCCACCGGTACCGCCAAGAGGCTCCTCCGTAGATGATGCGAAGGGTTCAGCGGCGCGAATCTATGCTGCTAGAGCGTCGTGCTAGTTCAGTGCCCCAAGAATTGCGCCCATGACTGCGAGAGACATGATGTCTTGACCCGCTTCAAGCACCCATACCCAGATTCTGAATCCGCCGAAGAGTTTGTGAGAAAGTGCGGGAGCTGCTGCAAACCCAACTCCGAGAAGAGCTCCGGTTGATAAACCTGTAAACCAGTTAATATCGACTCCGCCAATACCCACGGCGTTGATTACCACGGCGAGAATCACAGCTTGTGCAATGACTGCAAGAGCGGTGAGGCCGAAGACAGCGAACATGTTTGATGTTCCTGGCTGTTCTTCGGGGGATTTTCCGAGCGCTTTCCACCACACGGGAAAGAACGTTCTGGGGCCAAACCAGAGAGACCCAACAGCGATACCGGCAACAGTTGCAAAACCGATTGCTATCCAGTTGAATTCCATATTTTCACTTTCGTGTGGGGGAGAAAATAGAACACAGTTATCGTAAGCCACACGCTGAACTAGCCGTGGTGTTTCGGCGGCGTACTCGCGGCAGGTCCTATTGAATCCGAAAGCACCCCTATGTTCTCCCGAGCAACCGCCGTGGATGCCACTCGTAGACTGAGAATATGGCGCTCTACAAGGTTCTGCTCTACTACTGCTTCACCCCGTTGGCGGACCCGGATGCCATTCGCCTGTGGCAGCGCGATGTGTGTGAGTCGTTGGGCTTGGGCGGTCGCATCATCATTGCGCCTCATGGCATCAATGGCACGGTCGGCGGCGAGCTGAATGCAGTCAAAAAGTACTGGCGGAAAACCCGCGAGTATCCTGCTTTTCGCGACATCGATTTCAAGTGGAGCGAGGGTAGTGGCCCGGAGGACTTTCCGAGATTGAAGGTCAGGGTTCGGGACGAATTGGTTGGGTTCGGGGTGCCTGAGGAAGTTGTGGTGGCGGATCACGGCGTCACAGGCGGTGGGCAACATTTGAGCCCGGAGCAACTGCATGAACTAGTCGAGGCTAAGCCGGTCACCTTCTTTGATGGTCGCAACAAGTGGGAGGCGGACATCGGCAGATTCAAGGACGCCATTGTCCCTGACACTCGCACCTCACATGATTTTGTGCGGGAAATCGAGAGCGGAAAATATGACCACCTCAAAGATCAACCCGTGGTGACCTATTGCACCGGTGGTGTCCGGTGTGAAGTGCTCTCCGCGATGATGATCAAGCGTGGCTTCCAGGAGGTTTACCAACTGGAAGGAGGGATTGTTCGCTACGGAGAACAGTTTGGAGATTCAGGGCTTTGGGAAGGATCCCTCTACGTTTTTGACAACCGCAAGGCGGTCACTTTTTCGCCTGAATCGGCGGTCATTGGTCAATGCGTTCTCTGCGGAGCAGGCTCTTCGCGAATGCAAAACTGCTCAAGCCTCTCGTGCACTTTTGAGTCAGTTGTCTGTGACGAGTGCTCAGAACAGGAGTTCTTGTGCGATGAAGACCGCGAGTTGGTACGTTCCCTGGACTAGATTCCTGACACCCCGAGGGCCGTGCCAATTCCCCAGCTAATGGCGAGCGCCAAAGCCCCACCGCCCATCACCCTCATGACGGGACGCAGAATGGGGCTTTGTCCCAGATAAGCGCCGATTCCCCCGGTGAGACCGAGCGCCAGGAGAGACGCAGCAAAGGTGAGGGGGATGCGAAGGTCTTCGGGCCCCAGCAGAATGGCGATCATCGGCAAGGCTGAGCCTGCAAGGAAGGACAGTGCTGAGGAGATTGCTGCGTGCCAAGGATTGGTCAGCTCGAGTTCATTAATCCCTAACTCGGCCTCGAGGTGTGCAGCGACTGCATCGTGCTCGGTGAGCTCTCGAGCGACTGCGGCTGCGGTTGCGGCACTCAGTCCGCGCTGTTGGTAGAGCTCTGCCAATTCCAGCAACTCTGCTTCGGGGTTGTCCTCTAGTTCCTGACGCTCGCGCCTAATCAGAGAAGCTTCGCTGTCGCGCTGTGATGAGACGGAGACAAATTCACCCAAGGCCATGGAGAGTGATCCCGCAATGATGCCCGCTGTTCCCGCAATCAGAATCGGACCGGTGTCAGATGTCGCCGCCGCCACACCCACGACTAGCGCGGCAATGGAGACGATTCCATCGTTAGCACCGAGGACCCCAGCGCGAAGCCAATTAAGTCGGGGTGCGAAATTCAGCCGATGGGGCTCAAACTCTTGCTCGGTGGCCACTCTAGGAGTCTACTGCGCTGGTTTTTCTTCGTGAGAGCGTTTCCCCACCGCTCGACGCACACCCAGCTTTGGCGCGAGGACCCAGAGGGAGCGCTGAAGGAACTGCACCATGTTTCCCGTCACGGGGATTCTGTCACGTGCCTCGGGTTGAGGGGACTCCGGGGTTCTACACTCGTGATGAGCGACGAAGAGACCTCGTCATTGTATTTTTACGCCTGTGAGGCCATGGTGAGTCATCACTGGCTCGACGATTAAGGAGTGCCATGTCCCTCGAACCGTCCGCTTCGGATTCTCCCTCATCACCTCGAGAAGAGACTAACGAGGGTCGAGAAACGGGCATTGTCGCCAGCGTTGCCGTCCTGGCATTAGTCTTGGGAACTCTTGTCCAGGTCGTGTTCCCCCCGGCACCACGGACGCTCATCGTCTTGGCTGACTCCGGGGCGGCATCAGCAGAATCCTTCGGAGACATCTCCCTCGCTGTCGATTACAACTATGTTCCGGGCCCGGGGCTGTCTGACGCCAAGGGGTCGGGCACAGTGTACGAACTGGCGTTGCAGGGAGATCCCCTCGACCTCTTGACCGAACTCGGCGGTGTGTACGGAGTTGAGGGAGTCTCCGGGCCGAGCCAGTATTTTGACGAGCAGTGGCCGGGCTACGTTCTTGGGCCCGAGGATTGGAGTGGTCCAACTCTGAACCTCACGTGGAGCGGTACAGGACCCTGGTACTACAGCAACCCCGCGGCTTATCAGGAGCCAACCTGTCGAGAGATTATTCCCGAGGAAGGATCCGAGGATCTGGGCGGTTTCGAATGCGAAAACCCAGAACCGAGCGGGCCGCTCCCCGGCGTTGAGGAAGCCAGAGCAATGGCGGTGGAGCTGCTCCAGAAATCAGGGCTCGAGATCGAGGAGTCCGACTTGACTGTCTTGGCGAATGATGACTGGGGAGTGGGACTCAGCGCAATCCAGAAACTCGATGGCGTTGATACCGCGCTGGAGTGGAGCGTCTTCTTTGCTCCGGGGCCAACCCTCGCTTCAGTGTCAGGCCACGCTGCTCTGCCCATTTCGCGGGGAGAGTTCACCACCGTGAGTCCGATGGCAGCCGTCGATAGGCTCGCGTCTGGCCAATGGTGGGGAAGTCCCGCACCGCTGTACCACTCTGGATTTGACAGTGTTTTTGCTGACGGACTTCCGATGGATGAGCCCTACTATCCGGAGCCCGGTGAGGTCATCACCCTCACGGTGGAAAGCTCGGAGGAAGCGCCTCTGCTCGTGTGGGATGCATCCGGAACCGCGTGGCTAGTACCTGGGTACATCATGAGACACGGTAGTGAACCGTGGAACGCATCGGCGGTAATCTCTCTCGAGGACGGTGTGATTCAATTGCCCGAACCCACGATGGTCGACATCATGCCGCTACCGGAGGGAGAACAATCGTGAGTACCCGCAGACTGGGGCCTTGGAAGGTCTATCCCATTGGGCTGGGATGTATGAACGTGTCCTGGCCTAGAGGTGCGGCCGTCGCAGAAGACACCCGCAACTCGAGCGCTCTTCCCGGGATTCATGCGGGGCTTGACGCTGGCGTCACACTTCTGGATACCGCGGACATCTATGCACCAGCGTGGGACCAGGTCGGGCACAATGAGACATTTGTGGCGGAGGCTCTTGGCACATGGGAGGCGCAGCCGGAGCAGAAGGATCAGGTCCTGATTGCCACGAAAGGTGGAATCACCCGTAGCGATGGCGAAAAGTGGGGTCGAAACGGAGGTCTGGATTATCTCGTGGGCGCAGCGGAGCGCTCCCGCGATCGTCTCGGTGTTGACGTCATTGATCTGTGGCAGCACCACAGGCTTGACCCGGAGCTCCCTTTTGAGACCCAGTTTGAGAATGTCCTCGAGCTCAAGAGTCGGGGCATTGTCCGCGAAATCGGCGTCTCGAATTACAACGCAGCCCAACTCACCCGAGCGCTCGAGATAGCGGGTGGACCCGATCAGGGTGGCGTGATTTCGGTGCAAAACGAGTTCAGTCCTCTTTATCGCCACGATCTCGAGGTTCTCGAGATTTGCGAGGACAACGGCATCGCCTTCCTTCCATGGTCCCCATTGGGAGGGTCCAAGAAGGTCAATCGCATCACCACTGGTGAGGTGGGCTCCTTCGTAAGTATGGCCAAGGAGAAAGCTGTCAGCCCAGAATCTCTCGTGCTGGCCTGGCTGCTCGCCTACTCACCCGTCATCATCCCGATTCCCGGAGCAACAAGGGCTGAGTCCATCCGAGACTCTGTGTCAGCAGCGGGGATTGCTCTCACGGACGGGGAACGCGATGCTCTGAGCGCATCGTTGCCCGAGAGCTTGCCTCGCTCTGAAGAGCTCGAGCCGAGCCCTCCCTGGCGGGACTAACCTCTAGGCACCGGAACTAACGGGGGCGATTTCGGCGGCTCCGAGAATGCGCCACCCCTCGTCGGTGTTGATCATCTCGTAGTAGTAGGTGAACACCTCACCGGACACTGTTCTCACGGTCACGACGGTGTTGCCAAGGTCCCGTGGAAAGAGCACGCAGTCACTCAAGGTGTGGGAGCGGGATTCCAGGAGGCTTGAGTAGCCGTCTTGGATGACGATTTCGAAGACCTCGAGGGGAACATTCATCTGGAACGCCGGAGCAGCCCATTCATACGCGGCGGCGTAGTCACCGGCCCTGAGTGCCGTGATTTGAGCACCGATGGTTTCGCCCATCTCGCGCTCGTTCACCACGTCACACGGTCCAGGTGCACTCCGGGGTGCCGGTTCTGTCGTTTCGGTCTCGATCGACGTTTCCGGGGGAGGCGCAGGGTTAGGATCCGCGGGCGCACAGCCGCTCAGGACGAGCGCGGACAGAAAAACCGAGGGCAGTAGTTTCACCACGACCTCCTCTCACCTCCACTCTCCCAAAGACATCTGGGCGTTTGCGGGATGAGACGTCCATTCAGGAGTAAGTTTTAGAAGGTGACCGCCATAATTCGCTTTATTACTGGGCCCAAGACCGCATGGGTCACTCTCCTCATCGGATTGATTTTCGCCGTGTTGTCCTTCACAGTGTTCGCCGCCGAAGAGACCAACGTCAGCCCGGACAACGGTCTCCCCGATGACTCTGAAGTAATTCTCGTGGAGGAGGCTCTAGCCGAGATGCCTGGGTCTGAGGGAACGGCCGCGGTTGTGGTTCTCGCAAAGTCCTCGGGCGAGTTCACTGATGAGGACATTGTCTGGCTGCAGGGTGAGTTTGACCCGATGATTCAGATGCCCAAGGGAGGCGCCAACGAGCTCTTCACCGAGTACAGCAACGTCGAGGTGATGGGTGAACTCTTTGTTCCGCCTGCCACCATCTCGGAAGACAACACGACGGCCGTGCTCACTATTCCCATGGACGAGATCGACGACGTCGATGAGCAGGCCGAGCGCATTGTGGAAGTCAGGGCGATCATCGCAGAGAACGTGCCCGCGGGGATTGAGCCCTACGTCACAGGTCCCGAAGGTTTCCAGGTTGACCTAGCTGGGGTTTTTGCCGGCGCGGACTTCACACTTCTCTTGGCGACTGTGCTCATCGTGATTTTCCTGCTGTTGGTCACGTATCGAAGCCCCATTTTGTGGATCGTTCCTCTGCTCGTGGTGGGAACGGCGGATGGCATGGCCGGCCAGATTGGTCGAAACGTCGCGGCTTTCTTCAATATCACCGCGGACGGTTCCATCACGGGAATTCTTTCCGTTCTTGTCTTTGGAGCCGGCACCAACTACGCCCTCCTGCTGATTGCTCGTTACAAAGAGGAGCTGCTCACGACTGAAGATCGTCATGAAGCGATGACGAAAGCTGTGAAGGGCGCTGGTCCTGCGATTCTTGCTTCTGGAGGCACAGTCGCGCTGGCTCTGCTCACCTTGAGCTTTGCGGAGCTCGGTGGCAACCGAGCGTTGGGTCTGGTGTGTGCCAGCGGAATTGTGGTCGCGATGATCGCCGCCCTCGGTGTTTTGCCCGCAGCCATTGTGGTCTTTGGGCGGGGGTTGTTCTGGCCCTTCGTGCCTCGATTTGGTGGAGTGAACAAGTCAGATACTGGCTGGTGGGCGAAGCTGGGTAAGGGTGTGAGTAGGCGACCCATCACCGTCGTGATTCTGGGTATTGCTGTGCTGGGAGGACTGAGCGTTGGGGCCACCGGCATCACGATTGGGCTTCCCGAGACGGAGCAATTCCGGGTAAAGCCGGAAGCGGTCACCGGTATTGAGGTCTTGGCGGAAGCATTCCCCGCGGGAGCGAGCGCTCCCACGCAGGTCATTGCCGTCAATGATCGAGCGGAGGATGTCGTCGAGGCCGCTCTCGCATCGCCCCTCGTGGCATCGGCAGAGATTGTGAACCAGAACGATGACTTCTCTCGCATTGATGTTGTTCTTGATGCCGAGGGCGGCAGCGAAGAGGCCTACGGGGCTATCGAGAGCCTTCGTGAGAACGTTCAGGCGGTTCCTGGGGCCAATGCACTCGTGGGTGGTGATGACGCCACCCGCCTCGCGGTGAAGCAGGCATATGAGCGAGACCAGCTCCTGGTCATCCCCCTCATTCTGGTGTTGGTGTTCATTGTCTTGGTCCTGCTGTTGAAGGCACTTGTCGCGCCGATTCTGTTGCTGGGTAGCGTGGTGCTCTCGTTCTTCTCCGCCATGGGCGCTGCCTGGCTCATTTTCCAAAATGTGTTTGGGATGTCGGGTCTGGACTTCAGTGTCTTTCTCTACTCATTCCTCTTCCTCGTGGCGTTGGGTGTTGACTACAACATCTTCTTGGTCTCCCGGGCACGAGAAGAGTCGGCAAATATGGCGACGACGTCACGTCAGCCCACCCGTCAGGCGATGATCAAGGCTTTGGGCGCTACCGGTGGAGTGATCACCAGCGCAGGAATTCTCTTGGCTGCAGTCTTCGCGGTCTTGGGTGTTCTTCCACTCATCGCGCTGTTCCAAATCGGCATCATCGTCGGTATCGGAGTGCTGATTGACACCCTCCTCGTGCGAACAGTGGTCGTGCCAGCCCTCGCCTTCATCACGGGGGATTCCTTCTGGTGGCCACGGAAGAAACTCACGGCCAGTAAGTTTGCCTGATGTCTGAACGATCGTTTCGGTTTACTCACGCCATCACACGTCGCCCACCCCTCAGTGCTGTTCACGGACTTCGAGCAGAGGATGTGGGAAACCCCGAAAGTGATGTGCTTGTGCGGCACCACGACGCTTATGTCATGGCATTGCGCCAGGCGGGTGTGGAAGTGAGTGTTCTCGATGCTCTTGAAGAGTTCCCCGACTCGTTGTTTGTCGAGGATACGGCTCTCTGTCTTCAAGAGGGGGCCGTGGTGTTGCGCCCGGGAGCGCCCACTCGATTTGGCGAATCGATGGCGATGGCGCCCCACCTTGGTGACCTGTATTCAGAGGTTCGACAACTCACGGGTCCTGGGTTCGTTGAGGGTGGGGACATCTTGACCACGGAAACAGAAATTCTGGTGGGGCGATCAGCTCGGACCAATGCCGAGGGAATCGCGGAGCTCCGCGATGCGGTTGCGGACTGGGGTTACACCGTCCGGGAAGTGACAACTCCCCCTGGAGTGTTGCACTTCAAGTCCGATTGTTCACTGCTCGATGGCTCCACGATTCTGTCCACCCCGCGCCTCAGTGCGAGTGGTTGCTTCGAGGGCTACACAGTGGTCGATGTTGCCGAGGGTGAAGAACCGGCGGCCAATAGCATCCGAGTCAACGATGTCGTGTTTATGCCTTCGGGTTTCCCTCTCACCACCGAGCGGGTGCGAGACGCTGGGTTCGTCGTGATCGAGTTGGAAAACTCCGAATGCCAGAAAATTGACGGCGGGTTGTCGTGCCTGTCCCTCCGATTCACTCCGAGCTAGCGCTCTTCGAGACCCCACGCCTGGCCATAACCACCCTCGGACTCTGGCTGCGCCATGAGATCCAAGAAGGGCTTTGCGTCGAAGGCTTCGGGTCCGTGAACTCCGGAGCCTGACCACACACCGGTGGCGAGAAGCTCGAGAGCCAGAGCAGGGGCGAGGGCTGTTTGCCACACGACGCACTGGGCGTCGTAGTGCTCCATCGTCCAGGCGTTGTCGATCGCGTGATACAGATAGACCTCGCGGGGAGTCCCATCCTTGCCTTTCCCGGTCACCCATGTCCCCGCACACGTGGTGCCGCTCATGCGATTACCCAGCGTGGCAGGGTCTGGTAAGACAGATGCGACAAGGTCGCGGGGTGATACCGAGGCAACAGAGCGCTTGCCCTCGGAATCGGGTGCGGTGCGCACCGATGTCGGTTCGATCGAATCCAAACCGAGAAGGTTGAGCGTTCTCAGAACCCCAATGAATTCTTCCCCGAGACCGTACTTGAAGGTCACACGTTTCGCGTCAAGGTAGCGGGGGACGAGCGCGACCTCTTCATGTTCAACATTGACGCACTCGACCGGACCGATACCCGCAGGGAAGGTGAACACCTCAGGCTCACTAAAGGGTGCGGTGGTGAACCAGCCTTTGTCTTTTTCCCAGATGAGGGGAGGGTTGAGGCACTCTTCAATCGTTGTCCAAATGCTGAACGAGGGTGCGAAGATTTCGCGCCCCTTTTCGTCGGTGACCACGAGGTTGGCTCCATCGCGGACGCCAATTTCGTCGATGTCGCTAAAGAGGTGGTCGGCAGCGTACTTGGCGAAGACATCAGAAATGCCCGGCTCCACGCCCATTCCGACCAGCGCCAAACGCCCTTCCTTCTCCCACTCCGAAGCCTTCTCGAACTGATAGTCACCTAGCTTGATGCCGGGAGAGTTGAGGGGGTCGGTCGGGTTGGGCTTGGAGAGACTCATGGCCATGTCCATGTAGTCGGCTCCCGCGGCTAGCGCACCATCGAAGATGCTCTCCACGAACGAGGGTTCGACAGCATTCATCACGATGGTGGATCCGTGTTCACGAGCAGCGTCGGTCACGTTCGAGGGCTGTGAGGCGTCTATCTGGGCTGCGCTGAATCGGGGGTGAGCCGCGGGGAAGCGCTTCTCAATCCACGCCACTACGGATTCCGCTCGTGAAAGGTCATAGTCGGCGACGACTACTGCTTCATAGAAGTCACGTGTCGCCAGTAGTTTCGCGAGGGAGTTACCAACGCCTCCGGCGCCAACGAGCAGAATTTTCATGCTCCAACGCTAGTGCGAAACGCTCTATTTTGTCCCCCTGGACAAAACGGCATCAACCTGAGCGCTACGGGCACACTCTAGGGAAGAAGAAGAAGTTTGCCTGAGGTGAGACGAGCGGCAAGATCCGCGTGGGCCTTGTGAGCGTCCTCGAGCGGGTAGGTCCCGTGCAGCGAGAAGGACAGAACTTCCTTCTCCAGCGCCTCGAATACTTCAGATGCTCTCCACCGTAACTCCTCGGGAGTCTGGGTGAAATGCGTGAGGCTTGGACGGGTCAAGAACAGGGATCCCAACTGGTTCAAAATTTGGGGGTCAAAGGACTCCACGGGGCCACTGGATTGACCAAACAGCGCCATGGTTCCCCGTGGTGCGAGGCTGTGCAGACTCGCGTCAAAGGTGTCTCGTCCTACGCCGTCGTAGACAACCTGCACACCCTTGTGACTCGTGATTTCTCGAACTCTCTGGGCGACATCTTCTTGGTCGTAGCGAATGATGTGATGCGCGCCCGCAGCCAGAGCGGCGTCAGCTTTGGCGTCAGTTGACACGGTTCCAATCACCTCGCCACCGCGGGCTCGAATCATCTGACACAACAGCAACCCCACGCCGCCTGCTGCGGCGTGAACCAGGGCAGTATCCCCCGGCACTACGTTGTGGACGCTGGTCACGAGATAGTGGGCGGTAAGGCCCTGCAACATCATGCCGGCAGCTGTTTCCAGACTCAGGGAGTCTGGAACGAGCACAGCTGTGTCCGCTGGCATGGCGACGACCTCGGAGTAGCTTCCGAGGTGGCCTGTCCAGGCCACCCGATCACCCGGGGAAAACTCGGTGACCGCAGCACCGACCGATCGGATGACCCCCGCTCCTTCGAGACCGGGGGTATAGGGAAGCGCAAGAGAGTAGAGGCCTTGACGTTGATAGATATCAATGAAGTTGACTCCTGCTGCCGCGACGTCAACGATGATGTCGCGCTCGCCACCGATTGGCTCCGGCACCTCCGAGGAAACGAGGACCTCAGGCCCTCCAGTCTGGGACACAACAATTGCTCGCACAGATCACCTTTCCTTGGGTGACCCCAGAATACGCCGATGCGGCCTACGAGTAGAGGGCCCGAATTGCTGCTTCGGCCTCGGCGGGGGTGCTCGCTGCAAGGGCAACCCGTGCGGCATGAGAGGCCGAGTCGGCATCCACTGCACTGAGTGCAGTGCTCACAGAATCAACAGCGCTCGGTGCGACACTCACGGAGTCGATCCCTAACCCTGCAAAGACAATGGAGAGCAGCGGATTGGCGGCACTTTCCCCACACACACCGACAGGGATTCCCAAGTTTCTCGCTGACTCGGCGATGGTCCTGATGGTCCGCAGAAGACCCGGCTGCCACGGGTCATTGAGTGCGCCGAGCCGGGGGTGCATGCGATCAGCAGCAAAAAGATATTGAGAGAGGTCATTTGTCCCGATACTCACAAAACTCAGAAGACCTTTGAGGTCGGACATTACTGGCACGATGGCGGGAGTCTCAATCATGATTCCCACTTGAGTGATGCCGGCTTCATCACAGAGGGCCTTGAATTCCCTCACCTCCGACACGGTTGACACCATCGGTGCCATGACTCCGACATCACGCCCGGTCGCAGCAATGGCCTGCGCAATGGCCGTCAGTTGGGAGCCCTGAAACTCGTGGTGCTCGGCCGTGAGCCTGAATCCTCGAACGCCCAGGGCGGGGTTTTCCTCGTGAGGAAGAGCTAGGAAAGGGACAGGCTTGTCACTGCCCGCGTCGATTGTCCTGATGATGATTTTGCCGGCAGGAGCAGCCTTGAGGACATCGATGTAGAGCGATGTCTGCTCGTCCACACTCGGCATCGTCGAAGCGGCCAGATAGAGGACTTCGGTCCGAAAGAGTCCCACTCCTCGCGCCGCGGTTGTGGAGGCTTTTTCTGCGTCTGCAACCCCACCGATGTTGGCCCGAACGGTAATGAGGGGAGCATCAGCCTGAGGAATAAAGGAGATGGCCGTGGTCGCACTCGATATGTCGCCTCCCACCACAGCACGGTTGCCCTCGGGGTCCACCAAGATGCTCGTTCCTTGCTCGAGAGACATGGCACCTCTGGCGCTCACGACCGCGGGTATACCTAAGGCTCGACAGATGATTGCCGTATGAGAGGTGGGTCCTCCCAGCTCTGTGATGACGCCCACCACGGAATCACCAAACTGTGATGTTTCCAGCGGAGTGAGGTCCTCGGCGACGATAATCCACCTGCCCTCGCTGGGAATTCCCGGACCGGCGGCAAGACCTCTGGTCCATGCGGAGATGCGAGCGGCAATGCCGCGCAAGTCTCCGATTCGAGACTGAAAGTCTTCGTCGTCCCCCATGAGTTCAGCAAATTCATCCAGGGCTTTGAATAACCCTGTGGGAGCGTCTGCGCCTGCATCCAGATGAGGGCGGGCCATCTCCTGAAGTTCGGGATCTTCCAGGATGATCAGTAATGCGTCGAGAATCTCTTGGGTGGTGGCGTCACCGGAGGATGCTTCGTCACGGATAGTCGCCGCCGTGGTGGCTATGGCGGTGCCGAGAATACTGGCTTCCTCATCCGGTGAATGGGTCGAGGTCTTGTGCTCAAAGACCTCATCCGAGGTTCGCAGGACAAAGACTTCCCCCACAGCCGCGTGAGAGCCGACTCCAATCCCGGTGAGTTCCATCAGTGGTGGCCTCCAGGCCTAACCCTGGTTGATGAGGTTTTCGATCTCACCAGCGAGCGTCTCGGGATCGCTCGATCCTGCGGAGTCGATGACGATCTCGAGAGTCTCACCCGTCTTGACCTTGAGAGCCAACATTTTGAGCGCCGACGTGGCGAGCGCTTCTGCTCCAGCCGCGCTTCGCAGCGTAACGGTGGCTCCTGTTTCTCTCACCAGTGTGACGATCTGACCGACAGGGCGTGCGTGGAGGCCAATCGGGTCTTCGACGGTGACGGTGTGAACGTGTGCGCTCATTCCTAGACCCCCTGAGGCTTGATCACGACTTTGATGGCTTCCCCTGACGTTACCGCGCTGATCGCGTCCTGTACCTGGTCGAGAGGGAGACGGTGGGTAATTAAGTCGGCGACAGGAACTGCCCCTGACGCGATGAGGGACAAAGCTTCTTTGTTCTGCGCGGGGGAGGAGCCATTAGCGCCGGCAAGGATGAGTTCCTTGTAGTGAACAACATTGGAGTCAACCTGGATTATGGGCTTGTCTTTGGGGAGCCCACCAAAGAAGCTCACGCGACCACCGGGTGCTGCCATCGCAATAGCTTGTTCTTGCGCCTGACCGGAGGGCGCAGCGGTGATGATCACACTGGGCCCAATTCCATTGGTCTCAGCGGCAATAATGTCCTCGAGATTCTCAGATGACATATCGATAGCTCGATCGGGCTTCACTGCGTCAGCGGAGAGCTTGAGCCGCCCACCGTTGATGTCGGCGAGCATGACCTTGGAGGCACCCAGCGCGCGTGCCAATCTGATGTGGAGACACCCAATAGGTCCTGCCCCCATCACCAGCACCGTGTCACCTGGGCCAACGTTGACGAGACGCTGTGCGTTCAACACACACGCAAGTGGTTCCGCTACTGAAGCTTCGTCGAAGCTGAGGCCTTCAGGAATCGTATTCACGCCGTCGGCCTTGATCACGGCCTGGGGGACAATCATCTCCTGGGCGAATCCACCAGGAAACTGGTAACCCATGGAGGTTTGGTTAATGCAGATACCCTGCTTGCCCGCTGTGCAGGCCCAACATTCTTCGCATGGAACGGCAGCAATAATCTGCACGCGCTGCCCCACGCTGTAGCCAGTGGTGCCGCTTCCCACTTCAATAATCTCTCCGGCAATCTCGTGGCCAATGATTTGAGGTGGCTCAAGGCGTGGGTGTCCGTGATGAAAAATTTTTGCGTCTGTTCCGCAGGTCGCGCAGGACTCGACTCGAATCTTGAGCTCGTCAGCCGCCGGGCTTGGGGTGTCAACGTCAATGACACTTAAGTCGCCAGGTCCCTGGAACAGTGCAGCCTTCATTCTCTATGCGCCTTTCAGAATGAGGTCTCTAATGACCTCTGCGTCGAATGTTGTGCGAAGTGTGTGGGCGGAAGCTTCATCCATGAGTAGGTCCGCCAGGTTGCCGAGGATTTCGACGTGACCGTCTCCCTGTGATGCGATTCCCACGCACACCGAGATTTCTTCGTTCACCCAGGTCACGGGTGTCGTGAATCGAACAAAGACGAGTTGGTCAAAGTTCACGAACTGTCGGGACTCATCAGTCCCATGGGGAATCGCGAAACCGTCCCCAAGCTCAGAGGGGAAGATCTGCTCTCTCTCCCACATGGCCTCTGCGTATTCCGAGGAGACAGCTCCTAGGTCCACCAGGAGTGAGCCGCAGATGCGGACGGCCTCCTCTCGCGAGGAGGCCGTCGCATCGAGCGTGATACCGGCCAGTTGGAGTAAATCAGCCATCTGAGATGGTGTCTCCATTCTGAAGAGCCCCGACCAGCTTGGCAATGTTGAGATCACCCAAGAACATGTCGAAGATGATCACCACCGAATCGGGAACAGCCTGCTTCGCCCGAGCACTGAGGCCCCGGTGAACAAGCACAATCTCGTGCGGTGTTTCTGCCAATTGATTCACCGGTGAATGAACAACGGTGATGCCTTGACTCTTGAGCTGTTTCGCTAATTGCCGGGCCACCATAACGCTGGAGCCCATGCCTGCTTCGCAGGCAACAACAATTTGCTTGACGTCACTCGCCGATACTGAGGCCATGGTTACTTGCCAGCCTTCATCTCTTTGCTGCGCTGCTTGGCAGCTTCAAACTCATCCTCGGAGGTGTCAACCTTCGAGAGCTTGAGGATGAACCACGACACAACGAAGGACGCAGCGGCGGAGAGAACGATACCGAGTAGCACACCGAGGTGGTTACCGGGAGGGGTCACTGCCAGGTAGGCAAAGATCGATCCGGGCGACGGTGTAGCTACCAGTCCCACGCCAGTCACCATGAAGGTTGCAACACCCACGGCGCCACCGACGATTGCACCCAGGACGACCTGAGGCTTCAGCAGCACGTAGGGGAAGTAGATTTCATGGATTCCACCGAGGAAGTGGATGATGATGGCGCCAGGTGCGGAACCACGGAGGAGTTTGGGTCCAGCGAGCCAGAAGGCAACCAGAATTCCCAAACCGGGGCCAGGGTTGGTCTCGAGCATGAAGAGGATGGACTTGCCTGCCTCTTCCGCCTGAACCACACCGAGCGGCCCTAGAACACCGTGGTTGATCGCGTTGTTCATGAACAGAATCTTCGCCGGCTCAATCA
>CAZPBS010000008.1:0-34536 GCA_964584925.1 uncultured Microbacteriaceae bacterium | reverse complement strand
GGAGGCAGACGCTCTATCCCCTGAGCTATGGGGGCTCGGTGGGGCACCCACCAGGGTACAACCTCGGGGCGCTCTGGAGAGCCCCGCTACTAGGATGGGGCGTTGTGGACCCCCGAGCATTAGCTGCCCTCATTCGAGAGAGCGCCAGTCGCCATCTTGGCCAGGCTCCAGAGCTCACCGAGGATGACATCGCGCTTGAGCGCCCCAAAAATAGGGACCACGGCGATTGGGCAACCTCGATTGCATTGAAACTTGCCAAGGTCGCGGGCTCCAACCCCCGGGACCTTGCGACCGCCATCGCCACGGAGTTGTTGACCCACGAGGGAATCCAGTCCGCAGAGGTCGCAGGCCCAGGCTTCATCAACATCACCTTGGATGCTGGTAGCGCTGGAGAACTGGTGAAAACCATTGTGGAGGCTGGAGAGTCCTACGGGCAGGGCACTGAACTTGCCGGTCAGGTCATCAACGTGGAGTATGTCTCGGCGAATCCCACCGGACCACTTCACATTGGCCACACCCGCTGGGCAGCACTGGGCGATTCCCTGGTGCGAGTCCTGCGGGCAGCGGGCGCCAGTGTCACCTCCGAGTTCTACATCAATGACCAGGGTGTCCAAATGGACAAGTTTGGGCTGTCCGTCATCGCAGCAGCAGAGGGCTCAAATCCCCCCGAGGATGGTTATCAGGGGGAGTACATCCAGGACTTAGCAAAGAGAGTTCTCGAGCGAGTCCCTGACCTGCTGACACTCCCCGAGCCCACCCGCACCGAGACTGCCCGGGATCAGGCCTATGAGCTTCAACTAGGCGACATCCAGGAATCACTTGCTCGCTTCAACGTGCACTTTGATGTCTGGTTTTCGGAGCGGACCCTGCACGCCCCAGGGGATGACGGCCACAGCCTGATCGATAACTCGGTGGAGCGTTTGCGCGCTGGCGGTCACGTGTTTGACGAAGAAGGTGCCACCTGGGTGCGCACTACCGATTTTGGTGATGACAAAGATCGGGTTATTCGACGGGCCAATGGTGCGTATACGTACTTCGCTGCGGATGCCGCCTACTACCTCTCCAAATCAGACCGCGGTTTTTGGAAGAAGATTTACCTCCTCGGTGCTGATCACCACGGCTATATCCACCGCCTGAAAGCGCTTGCCGGTGCTGCAGGGGATGACCCCGACGTGAACGTGGAAATCCTGATCGGCCAATTAGTGAGCATCAACGGGGCAAAACTTTCCAAGCGCGCCGGCAACATTGTGGAACTCGATGACCTCCAGGCATGGCTGGGAACGGACGCGCTTCGCTACTCGCTTGCGCGCTACCCGGCAGATTCACCGCTCACCCTGGACTCCGACATCCTGACCAAGCGCAGTAATGACAACCCGGTGTTCTATGTCCAGTATGCGCACGCCCGTACCCACCAGGTCGCCAGGAATGCCGCGGCTGCGGGGGTGACCGCGGACACGTTTGAGCCGGGAACCCTCACACACGACACCGAGTCGACTCTGATCGCCTCGCTCGGAGATTTCCCCCGGGTTGTGGCTCAAGCAGCAGAACTGCGCGAGCCCCACCGGGTTGCCCGTTATCTCGAAGAGGTCGCCGCGGTGTATCACCGCTGGTATGACGCCTGTCGGGTCACGCCTCAAGGCGATGACCCGATCGAGGATGTCCACGGAACCAGGTTGTGGCTCAACGACGCCACCGGTCAGGTGTTGCGCAATGGCTTGTTCCTACTCGGAGTGAGCGCACCTGAGCGTATGTAGCTCGTGCCCCCAGCAGTGATTCGCTATCCTGGGGGAGGCTTCAGGGACCAATCCGGGTTCGCTCGCCTCACACCAAGACTGCGACTCGTGAGGTGAGTGTTGTGTCTCATCCCCTAGCTCCAGGGTGGCTCTCAGCCCCCGGAGATGCGAATGCCCTGCATTCGGGGATTTGGCCTGCCAGCATGCGCCGGGATGACAACGGAGCGCTCGAAGTTGGGGGAGTCTCGGTCACCGAACTCATCGAGCGCTATGGCTCCCCGCTCTACGTCTTCGATCAGGATGACCTTATCTCTCGCGCCCAGAGTGTCCAGGCAGCTGTGAGTGCTGCGTGCGCTCGGCACGGGATTACCGGCAGCGTTTATTACGCATCCAAATCGTTTATTTCGGGACACGTGGTGTCCTGGATTGAGGACTCGGGACTCGGGTTTGATGTGGCAAGCGCCGGAGAGATGGCGATTGCGCTTGCCGGGGGCGCCAACCCCGACCACCTCGAGTTTCAGGGAAATAACAAGTCCGAGGATGAAATCGCCCAGGCCATGAGTGCCGGGGTGTCGACCATTGTGATCGATGCGCCCATCGAGGCGGCTCGTATTCAGGCGATTGCGTCTGCCATGGACACCCGTCAGAAAGTCATGATCCGCGTGAACACCGGTGTTCACGCGGACACTCACGACTATTTGGCGACCGCACGGGAAGATCAAAAGTTTGGGTTGTCTCCCGAGGAGGCCATCGCTCTGGTGTCGGTGATTAGAGACTCTTCACACCTTGACTTCGTGGGTCTGCACTCCCACATTGGGTCACAGATCTTCCGCACTGAGGGATTCCTCGAAGCGGCCACCCGGATGGTTCAGGCGTATCAGCAGGTTCGACGAGAGGGTGAGGCCTTCACCCTCAACCTGGGTGGTGGTTTCGGCATTGCCTACACCGAGGCAGACGAGCCGATGGAGCTGGCGCACCTAATCGACACCATCGTGGATCACGTTGCTGCACTCTGCACCACTCAAGGACTCCCCATCCCGAACCTTGCATTTGAGCCGGGGCGAGTGATTTCTGGCCCCGCCGGAGTGACCCTCTACACGGTCGGTGTGACTAAGCCGGTCACTGTTCACGAGGGTGATCAGGTGGCGACCAGGCTCTATGTGAGCGTTGATGGTGGCATGAGCGATAACGCGAGGCCAGCTCTCTACGGCGCGAATTACAGCGCTCGGATTGCCTCCCGGGCATCCAGCGAGTCACCCGCACTGGTGCGGGTGGTGGGTAAGCACTGTGAGAGCGGCGACATTGTCGTCAACGCTGAGTATCTGCCAGGCGATGTTGCACCGGGTGATGTGCTCGCCGTGGCTGCCACTGGTGCGTATTGCTATTCGCTCTCCAGCAACTACAACGTGGTTGGGCGCCCACCGGTTGTCGCAGTGTCCGGAGGCTCCTCTACCCTGATGGTGGCGGGTGAGACCCTCGATGACGTGTTGGCGAGAGATCAGGGACTTTCGAGAGGTCAGGGATAGGACAATGCGCGAGAACTATAGAAAGCTTCGGGTGGCCGTCCTCGGTGGCGGAACGGTGGGAGCTCAGGTCGCCCACCGCCTGTTGGAGAATGCTGACGAGCTTGGTTCGCGCTCCGGTGCTGGCTTAGAGCTCATCGGTGTCGCCGTTCGTGACCTCTCGGCGAAGCGTTCTGTGTCTCTCCCGAAGGAGCTTTTAACCACAGATCCACACTCCCTCATTGTGGGAGCGGACATTGTGGTGGAGCTGATGGGTGGCCTCGAGCCAGCGCGAACCCTCATTTTGGAAGCCCTCACTTCTGGTGCGGATGTGATTACCGCGAACAAGGCTCTTTTGGCCGAGCACGGCCCCGAGCTTTTTGATGCTGCTGCCAAAGTCGGCGCCCAGTTGTATTACGAGGCAGCCGTGGCAGCGGCCATTCCGATCATCCGTCCCCTGCGCGATTCGCTTGCCGGTGACCACGTCACCAAAATCATGGGCATCGTGAACGGCACGACGAACTACATCCTCGACGAGATGGACACCCTGGGTCTGGGCTTTGACGAAGCACTCGCTGCGGCCACTGAACTGGGGTATGCAGAAGCTGACCCGACTGCGGACATTGAGGGGTTTGACGCCGCACAAAAAGCCTCCATCCTCTCGTCCCTCGCGTTCCATACGGCTGTGCCACTGAGTGATGTCCACCGGGAGGGTAT
Organism: uncultured Microbacteriaceae bacterium; assembly: GCA_964584925.1. GTDB lineage: Bacteria > Actinomycetota > Actinomycetes > Actinomycetales > Microbacteriaceae > Pontimonas. The sequence goes on along the minus strand of CAZPBS010000008.1, from coordinate 30,584 downwards.
TACCGGAGTCAGTGCCGGACAGATCGAGGCCGCAAAGCGCTCCGGTCACGTCATTAAGTTGCTAGCAATTTGTGAGCGACGAGTTGATGCCCATACTGGACAGGAGGGCGTGAGCACCCGCGTGCACCCCACCCTGATTCCTCGCACCCACCCGTTGGCTGCTGCGCGCGGAGCCAATAACGCGGTCTATGTGGAGGCCGAAGCTGCTGGCCCCCTGATGTTCTATGGCGCGGGTGCTGGTGGCCCGGAAACTGCGTCGGCCGTGCTGGGGGACATTGTCTCGGCAGCGCGTCGACACGTGGTCGGCGGTCCCGGGGTGGGGGAGAGCACCCACGCTGACCTCCCCAGCATTCCCCTGTCACACGTGGAGAGCAGGCTCCAGATCACCCTGGTTGTGACTGATCAGCCGGGAGTGCTTGCCGCGATTGCCGGAGTGTTCAGTGAGCACCAGGTCTCGGTAGAAACACTCCACCAGAGCGCCTCGACCAGCCAGGATGCGGGAGACCAGACCGCTACGCTTGTCATCCAGACACACCTTGCGTCCGAAGAGCGCACGCAGGCCACCATCGCTGCGCTCGCGCAGCACCCGGTGGTGTTGAGCGTGTCCAGTGTGTTGCGAGTAGAGGGATAAATCAGATGGCGTTGTTCGGTTTCAACCGACCCGAGGGGCTCAAGCACCGCAGGGGCTCCCGGCAGTGGCGCGGCGTCATCCATGAATACGCCGATCGCCTGGATGTCAGCAAGAACACTCCCGTGGTCTCTTTGGGGGAGGGTGGCACACCACTGATCGAGGCGCACCGTCTCTCGGAGATGACTGGACTCCGTGTGTTCATCAAGTTTGAGGGGATGAACCCCACCGGGTCGTTCAAGGACCGCGGTATGACGATGGCAGTCTCCAAAGCCAAAGAGCACGGCGCCAAAGCCGTGATCTGTGCGTCCACAGGAAACACTTCCGCCTCTGCTGCTGCCTATGCCGCCTATGGCGGTATGACCGCCGCGGTTCTCGTGCCCGATGGCAAGATCTCGATGGGCAAACTCAGCCAAGCTGTTATCCACAACGCTCATGTGTTGCAGGTAGCGGGAAACTTTGACGACTGCCTCGATATTGCCCGCGACCTCGCAGAGAACTACCCGGTGCACCTGGTGAACTCGGTCAACAACGACCGTATCGAGGGCCAAAAGACCGCGTCATTCGAGGTCATCGATGTGTTGGGACGCGCTCCGGAGTATCACTTTTTGCCTGTCGGTAACGCCGGAAACTACACCGCGTATCACCGTGGGTATCGAGAAGAAGCTAAACGTGGCCGCACGTCTGCCATCCCCCGCATGTTCGGATTCCAAGCCGCCGGCTCTGCTCCTTTCATCACCGGTGAGCGCGTGAAGAATCCCGACACCATCGCCACCGCAATCCGGATTGGTAACCCTGCATCCTGGGATCTAGCACTCGCGGCCCGAGAAGACAGCAACGGTTACTTCGGAGCGATTGATGACCAGGGCATACTTGCCGCCCACAAGCTGTTGGCCAAAGAGGTCGGTGTGTTCGTGGAACCCTCCTCAGCAATCAGTGTTGCCGGGTTGATGGAGCGCGCGGAAGCTGGGGTTCTCGAGAAGGGTGCAACGGCTGTCTTGACGGTGACCGGTCACGGTTTGAAAGACCCACAGTGGGCCCTGAAGAACGCAGATGGTTCAGACGCTGAACCCACCAAGGTTCCCGTCGATGTCGCCCAGATTGCAGAGGTTTTGGGATTGAAGGCAGGCGCATGACCAAGACTCCTCCTGTAGGCCGCTCAGTGGTGGTCGAGGTTCCTGCCACCACAGCGAACCTTGGTCCAGGTTTTGACACGCTCGGAATGGCACTGACCATCCAGGATCGCTTGAGCGCGACCGTGGTGGACACCCCCGGGATCGTGGTCGATGTTCACGGAGTTGGCGAGGGCGAAGTACCCACCGACGAAACCAACCTCATCGCGCGCTCCTTGGCTCACGCTTTTGCCTCGAAGAAGATTCCGATGCCGGGTATTCACCTCGAAGCTCACAATGTCATCCCCCATGGCCGCGGACTGGGGTCCTCTGGAGCCGCCATCGTCTCGGGTGTGATGGCTGCTAAAGGTTTGCTCGAGGGCATCGCCGAGTTCAGTGCGTCAGAGCTGCTCGCCTTGGCCACCGATATGGAGGGTCACCCCGACAACATCGCACCCTCGCTCTTTGGGGGTCTCACCATTGCGTGGATGACCGATGAGGGACCCAAGCACAAGAAGCTCAGCGTCCACCGCGGAGTATCCCTCGTGGTTGCCGTTCCCGAAGACTCCAGCATGTCCACCCAGCTGGCGCGGAGTCTTCAGCCAGAGACCGTTCCCCACCAGGACGCCATCTTCAATCTCTCGCGCTCAGCTCTGTTGATTGCGGCTCTCATTCAGAGTCCAGAGCTGCTCTTCGAAGCCACCGAGGATCGACTGCACCAGAACTACCGGGCGAGCGCCATGAAAGACACGGACGCTCTATTACAGTCATTGCGCGCCAAAGGATATGCCGCGGTGGTCTCAGGGGCTGGCCCTTCGGTCCTCATTTTGTGTCCAGACCCGGGCCAGCGACTCGACATCGCCCAGGTCGTGGAGGCTCATCCAGGCGGTACGTGGACAAGCCACATGCTGACCGTCGATGAGCGAGGTGCTACAGTAGAAGAAGTTCCGGCGCTCGCCGACTGACCCCAGTTAGCGCTCCGGATCGCCTCATCACTACAACGCCACGTTCGTTCAACGGCGTGAGGGTCCATCGTGACAGAGGGAGCCATGCTCCATCGGACCGCACAGCGTCAAGTAGATGCAGGCAAATCTAATGCCGCGATCGCGGCGTATTAACAAGGAGAAAACGTGGATTCAGAGAATCAAGAATCAACCCCTGAGGTGAGCGAAGCACCCGCTTCCACCCCGCGCAAGCGCGCCCCCCGTCGAGTGGTCTCTACAGACCTTCCCGAGAAGGGCGCAGATCAGGCTGCGGAGAGCAAGGCTTCGACCAAGAGTGACGACGCCGAGAGTGGTGCGGAGAAGCCCGCCACCGAGCGTCCACGCCGCCGCCGTCCGGCAGCGGACAAGAGCGAATCCAGCGCCGCTGAGTCGGAGTCCTCTGACTCCTCTGATGACTCCGAGGGCACTGAGGACAATGGCGAAGGCGGCGGCTATGGCCGAGGTCGTGGCCGCGGTCGTGGACGTGACCGTCGTCGTGGTGGAGGCCGAGGCGGTTTCAGCGAAGATGGCGAACCAGAGATTTCTGACGATGACGTCCTGATTCCGATTGGCGGAATCCTCGACGTCCTCGACAACTATGCCTTCGTGCGCACCCAGGGTTACCTTCCCGGACCCACGGATGTCTATGTGTCTCTCGGTCAGGTCAAGAAGTACAACCTGCGCAAGGGTGACGCCGTGATCGGTGCGATCCGTCAGCCTCGCGAAGGTGAGAACCAGGGGCGTCAGAAATACAACGCACTGGTCAGTGTTGACTCCATCAACGGCCAGACCGTGGATGAGGCAGCTAACCGCGTGGACTTCCAGGCCTTGACCGCTGTGTACCCCACCGAGCGAGTGCGCATGGAAACCACCAAAGATGAGCTCGCAGGCCGCATGGCTGATGTGTTCACCCCTGTGGGTAAAGGCCAGCGCGGTGTGATCGTGGGACCCGCAGGGTCAGGTAAATCACACATGGTGGCGTCGATGGCCGCAGCAGTTGCTCAGAATGCTCCCGATGCTCACCTCATGGTGGTTCTCGTGGACGAGCAGCCCGAAGCCATTACCGAAATGCAGCGTGGCGCCAAGGGCGAGGTCATTACCTCCACCTTTGATCGCTCGGCTGATGACCACACCACGATTGCGGAGCTCGCGATTGAGCGCGCAAAGCGTCTGGTGGAGCTCGGTCACGACGTCGTGGTCTTCCTCGACTCGCTGACCCGCCTCGCTCGTGCCTACCAGCAGAGCATTGGTGGCACCAGCCGCGGAGGCTCTGACTCTGCCTGGGTCTACCCCACCAAGAAGCTCTTCGGTGCGGCACGCAATGTTGAGGGTGGCGGTTCGCTGACCATCATCGGCACCTTGGCACTCGAGACCGGGATGAGCATGGATGACGTTGTTGCCAGCGAAATCGCCGGGACCGCGACCATGGAGTTGCGTTTGAGTCAGGATGCAGCAGCTTCCAGGCTTTTCCCCGCCGTGGATATCCGTCACTCGGGCACCCGCAAGGATGACCAGTTGCTCTCCGCTGACGAGGTTCGCGCGATCGCGGATATTCGTCAGGGTGTGGGAGCCATGGACTCTCTCGCCGGTTTGCACAGCGTTCTGGAGGGCATGAAGTCCTCAGCCTCGAACGTTGAGTTCCTGGTCGCTATGCCCAAGAAGTTCTAGAGAAGGCATCACAGCCAGTGTTTGAGTCTGTTGACGCGTTGATTGCGGAGTATGCCGAGCTTCAAGAGAAGCTCGGTGACCCCGCAGTCCACGCCGATGCAGGCCTCTCGAAGAAACTGAACCGTCGGTTTGCGGAGCTCTCTAAGATCATTGCCGCTCACGAGAAGATGACGGCTCTGACTGATGATCTTGCCGCGGCGAAGGAGTTCGCGAGCGAAGATGAATCTCTCGCAGCCGAGGTTCCCGCCTTGGAAGAGGCGCTGGTCGAGGCAACAGAGAGCCTTCGCTCGCTCCTGATCCCCAGGGACCCTGATGATGGTCGCGATGTCATCATGGAAATCAAGGGTGGTGAAGGAGGCGAAGAATCAGCCCTCTTCGCTGCTGACCTACTCCGAATGTATTTGTATTACGCGGAGTCCAGGGGTTGGAAGACCGAGGTCTTGGATAAGACCGAGAGTGACATGGGTGGGTTCAAGAACGTCCAGGTCGCTATCAAGTCCTCCGCCACGGACCCTGCTGAGGGTGTGTGGGCGAGCATGAAGTATGAGGGTGGCGTGCACAGAGTGCAGCGCGTCCCGGTCACCGAATCGCAGGGGCGTATCCACACCTCCACCACGGGTGTGTTGGTGTTCCCCGAAGTGGATGAGCCTGAAGAAATTGATGTGAACCCCAACGATCTGAAGATCGATGTGTTTCGCTCCAGTGGACCTGGCGGACAGTCCGTGAACACCACCGACTCTGCCGTGCGCATCACTCACCTCCCCACCGGGATTGTGGTGTCGATGCAAAACGAGAAAAGCCAAATCCAGAACCGGGAAGCCGGTATGCGTGTTCTTCGTGCACGTCTGTTGGCTCGCCAGCAGGAAGAGATTGCGGCTGCCGCTTCCGATGCTCGCAAGAGCCAAATTCGCGGCATGGATCGCTCGGAGCGCATCCGGACCTACAACTTTCCCGAGAACCGCATTGCCGATCACCGCACCGGATATAAGTCCTACAACCTTGACCAGGTGATGAATGGTGCTCTGGGTCCTGTGATCACTTCCTGTATTGAGGCCGACGAGGCAGAACGGCTCTCAGCCCTGGGCGATACTGCATGAGTCTTGCGGGCGTGCTCGCAGATATCAGCACTCGTCTCGCTCGAGCCGGTGTTCCCTCACCCTCAGTCGATGCCGAGTTCCTCCTCGCCCACGTCACCGGGCTCAGTCGCGGTGAACTCCTGGCCAAAATCCATCAAGGCCTGGAGTTAGAGGTGGCCCAGCTGACAGAACTCGACGCTCTCGTCACTCGACGAGAGGCACGGGAACCTTTGCAGCACCTTCTGGGTGTGGCAGGGTTCATGTCGTTCGAGGTGCAGGTGGGGCCTGGCGTTTTTGTCCCCCGGCCAGAAACAGAATCTTTGGCGGAGCGAGCCATCCAGAGTGCGTCGGCGATGGCTATCGGGGAGCGAGGCCTCCAGATTGTGGACCTCTGCTCGGGAAGCGGTGTTCTGGCCATCGCGTTGGCGAGAGCGATCCCTCATGCCACTGTTCACGCGCTAGAGCTCTCCGATGAGGCGATGCCCTATTTGCGCAGAAACGTCGCGGGCTTGGCGCCGGAGGTTCAGATTACCCAAGGGTCAGTGGCACACTGGGCCAGCGAAGTGGAGACCTCGAGTCTGGACCTGGTGGTGTCTAACCCGCCCTATGTGCCAGACGCAGAGATCCCCAATGACCCTGAGGTGCAACTCTTTGATCCAGCCCTTGCCCTCTACGGCGGGGAGGACGGGTTGGACGTCGTCCGCGTCATCGCGGAGGGGGCATTTCGTGCAGTGCGCCCCGGTGGCGTGCTCATGCTGGAGCATTCGAATCTTCAGGGCGCAGCTGTCCGAGACGTGCTCGAGGGTTACGGTTTTCGCACCGTCTCCACAGAGAAAGATCTTGTGGGCAGAGATCGTTTCACCCAGGGCTATCGGCCCTAAGAGCGACCCGCCACGAAGTCGGTAATGGCTTCTTTCACGCTGGCTCCCGTGTCAGAGGGGGAGAACCATTTCGAGGTAATGCCAATCTCCTGGGCGCCTCGAATGTTGTCGGGGTGGTCATCTACGAAGAAGGTGTCCTCGCTGGAGAAGCCATAGCGCTCGAGCACCCGAGAGAACACGGTGGGGTCAGGTTTTCTGGCCCGATAGTGCGCGGTGGCAAACATGTGCTCGCCAAAGAGCGGGACTAGGTCGGGAGCCACTTCTTGCAGGTGCTCGCCAATCAGCATGCCGTTGTTTGTGAGGAGCGTAACCTGGCCGTGTTGGGCGGCGAACGAGACAGAATCCGCTACTTCGGGGCGAAAATCCATGGCAGCTTTCCGAATATCGACCCAGGTTTGACGCGGAATGGCGGAGCCAAACGCTTCATTAACCCGGCGCAGATATTCATCTCCGGTGTCGGGATCGCCGGCTTCGGCTTTCCACTCACCATCGTCATGCCACCAGCGGGCACGGAGGTCATGGAAGTCATAGCCGGTGATGTCGGTGAGCGACTCCATGCGCTTTCGCCAGTGGTAGTCGTACAGGACGTTGTCCATATCGAAGATAAAAAGCATGATGCCTCCAGCCTAAGCCCCAGGCTTCGAGCCGCCTCCCGAACTACACTGGGGGTCGTGGGCGCTCTCATCATCGATTCCGCAGATTCTCGTGCGTGGGAAGAGGGGCGTCCTGTTGCCCTTGAGGCACTGAGGTCGGGACACAGCATCATCATGCCCACCGACACGGTCTATGGAATCGCCTGCAATGCGTTTTCTCCCGAAGCCGTGAACGCACTCCTTGCTCACAAAGGCCGAGGTCGTCATATGCCACCTCCGGTCTTGGTTGCATCCGCCGAGGACGCCACCGCGCTTGCTCGGTCAGTTCCTCTCGAGGCTGCCGCTCTGATGAGCGAATTTTGGCCAGGCGGAGTGACCATCATTCTTCAGGCATCCCCGGATGTGGAGTGGGACTTGGGTGACACTCAGGGGACTGTAGCTGTTCGTATGCCGAACCACCCTGTCGCACTGGATTTGTTGCGAGAATCGGGACCGCTGGCGGTGTCTAGTGCGAACCTGACCGGTCAACACGCATCGGTCACGGTGTCAGAAGCGTATGAGCAGTTTGGTGATGCACTTGGTGTCTATATCGATGCAGGCCCAGTCGGTCACGCGTACGCAGATGCTCGTGGGAACCCGGGGAGCACCATCGTGGATGCAACCGAGGTTGACTCTGGTGGACCCTGGCGAGTCCTCCGCCACGGAGTAGTTCCCTGGGAAGACCTGCGAGCCGTAGTGGGCGGGGTGTGGGAGCAGTGATCAATTACGTGCTGGTTGCCCTCACCGCGGTAGCGGTGAGCTTTTTGCTAGCCCTCGCTCTTTGGCAGTTAGGTGTTCGCTACGGCTGGCACCGAGAGATCCGACCTCGCGACGTTCACCAGGAGCCCACGCCGAGGCTCGGCGGAATTGCGGTCTATGTCGGCATGGTTCTGGCTACTCTCGTGGCGAGCCAGCTTCCTCACTTTGAGGAAGTGTTCCAGGACCCCAGGCCCATCATTGCTGTTTTGGTTGCCGGGTTCATCGTGGTGGCGTTGGGAGTGGTCGATGACCTCATCGATCTCGACTGGTTGACCAAACTCTCTGGCCAGTTCATTGCTGCCGGTGTGGTGGCCTGGCAGGGCGTGCAAATTGTGTCCATCCCGGTAGGCGGCATCACGTTGTTCTCGCCCACCCTCTCGCTCGTTCTCACCGTCCTCGCCATTGTGTTGGTGATGAACGCGGTCAACTTTATTGACGGTCTCGATGGCTTGGCGGCAGGTGTCGCGCTGATCTCCAACGCGGTGTTCTTCCTTTACGCCCTGGTGCTCTCGCTCGGTGAAGGCGGCACCCCCTACTTCGGTCTTGCCACACTTCTCGCGGTGTTGTTGGCAGGGTCTCTGCTCGGGTTCTTGCCCTTGAACTGGCACCCCGCGAAGTTATTCCTCGGTGACTCCGGTGCATTGCTCGTGGGATTAATCATGTCGGTCAGTGCAATTTCTGTGACCGGACAGATTGACCCCGGTGCGATTTCTCCCACGCAACTGTTGCCCGCCTTCTTGCCCGTGATTTTGCCCTTGGCAGTCCTGATCGTTCCGCTTCTTGATTTCTCTTTGGCGGTGGGGCGTCGGTTGCGTCGAGGAATGTCGCCCTTTGATGCAGACCGTGCCCACCTGCATCACCGCTTGCTCGACATGGGTCACTCCCACCGACAAGCAGTGCTGATTCTCTACTCCTGGACTGCGGTGTTGGCAATCGGAACTCTGATGTTCCTCTTTGTGGCCTGGTATGTCGCACTGGGCATCATTGTGGTGGGCCTGGTGGGCTCCACTGTCGTCACATTGTCACCTGATAATCGAGTACCGAATGACCCTCTGGCTGTGGAGGAAGGATCCCCATCATGACCGTGTCCCAGATTGCGAAGCGGGCGCTCCTTGCCGGGGTGGTCGTCACCTCAATCATTGCCATTGTGGCGGCGACGGCTGGCGCCCTCATCTCAGACCTTGCCGGAATGTTGGGAGCTTTCGTGGGGGCGGCGCTTGGCTTCGCTCTCTTGGGGTTGACGCCACTGAGCATTATGTGGGGATTCAAGCTTGGCAAAGGCGATGTCCTCTCGCCCGGATTCTTTAGCGCGGTGCTCGGAACCTGGTTGCTGAAGTTTGTGGTTTTCTTGGCGGCCGTGTTCTGGCTCGGCGATCAAGAATGGCTTGATCGCACCGTCTTGTTTGTCACCATCGTGGCGTCTGTGATGGCCACACTGGTCACCGACTTGGTGGTCGTCGCGAAATCGCGCATGCCGTACGTCTCAGACGTGATCTTGCCGGGGGATAAGCCGAAAGATTAGTGCCCGGTCAGTGGCGCGATGAGTCGTGAGATGAGGGAGCGTCGACCTGTGCGCTCTTCAATACGATCCGCGAGGTCTACGCCGATGATCGCTGCGGTGGCTCCCAGGTAGCGAAGCGGTTCTGGTTCCCACTGGGGGGAGCGATGCCCGACGAAGGGCAACGCGGTCCGCTCGGTGTTGTTTCCGAGCACGAGATCAGCCAGGGTGAGTCCAGCCAGGTGAGACAACCCCACCCCATCACCGACGTAACCGCCGGCCCGGCCAATGGCGGTAGCACGGTCGAGAGTGACGGAGGCGTGCCAGTCTCTGGGCACACCCAACACACCACCCCAGGTGTGGGTGATCGCAGCGTCCCCAATCTGCGGGAACATCTCTTTCAGTGTCGTCTCCAGCGCGTCGAATACCCGGGGCACTCGGTCAAATTCTGGAGAGATGGTGCTGCCCCAGTGATAAGGCGCTCCCCTGCCACCAAAGGCAATGCGGTTATCGGCGGTGCGCTGCCCATAAATCACCAGGGATCGGAAATCGGAGAACGTCATTCCGTGGGGCAACCCGATGGCATCAAACACAGAGTCGGGGAGTGGCTCTGTGGCGATCATGAGTGAGTAAAGCGGGAGTGATGCTCTCTTCGTGGGGCGCAGTTGGCTGCGATAACCCTCCATCGCATCGATGATGATGTCGCCGTGAACATCCCCGCTCGCCGTGGTGACCACACCGGGCCGGTAATCCAGTACTTCTGTGTGCTCGGCAATCCGAATGCCGGCGGCATCGGCGGATTGCGCCAGCCCTCTCACGAGTTTTGCGGGGTGAATCCTCGCGCACGCCGGATCAAACACGGCACCCTGAGTGTGGGTGGCCTGGAGAGTGTCAGCAGGATCTTGCCATTGCAGAGTGTCCACAGGAGTCATGGATGCCTCCTGGAGAGCGGATTGCGCTCGCTGGCGATGGATGTCCGCTCTTACCAACGACGTTGTTCCACCCTGGACAAAGTCGCAGTCGATGTCGAGCTTCGATGCCCACGCTCCCACCGAGGGCACACAGTCCACCATCGCCTGGCGCATCGCGGTGGCGGGGTGAACTCCGTGGCGGTGAATGAGCGCGCTGGTGCTGGTGGGGAAGAGTGCTGACACCCAGCCACCGTTTCGACCCGATGCCCCAAATCCGGCGATGTCTTTCTCGAGGATCAGCACCGTGGTGGTGGGGGATTGCTCCACCAACGACAGCGCTGTCCAGAGCCCTGTGTACCCAGCGCCCATGATGATGACATCCCAGTGGGAGCTTCGCTCGGCAGGGCTGAGCCCGGGCCTCGGCGTGAGGTCCTCACTCAGCCCCTCGTGCCACAGCGACAGGTGTCGGTAGTCCGTCACGAGAACTAGATCAGCTTCGACGCCCGGGTCAGCACATCGCGCAGGATGGCCTCGATTTCGTCAAACTCTGCTGGCCCAATTGTCAGCGGTGGTGCCAGCTGGATGACGGGGTCTCCTCGGTCATCAGCGCGACAGTAAAGCCCCGCCTCAAAGAGTGCCTTCGAGAGGAAGCCACGCAGGAGTTTCTCGGACTCTTCGTCGGAGAAGGTTTCCTTGGTGACCTTGTCTTTGACCAGCTCGATACCAAAGAAGTATCCGGCGCCACGGACATCTCCCACGATCGGGATGTCGAGTAGGCGCTCGAGCGCTGCGCGGAACTTCGGAGAGTTCTTCCGCACGTGCTCGTTGAGGCCTTCTTCTTCGAAGATCTTCAGGTTCTCGAGTGCCACGGCTGCCGACACCGGGTGTCCACCGAAGGTGTAGCCGTGATAGAACGTGGTGTCACCCTTGCTGAAGGGCTCAAACAACCGGTCGCTCGTGATCATCGCGCCGATGGGGGAGTACCCACTGGTCATGCCCTTGGCGCAGGTGATGATGTCGGGGACATAGTCAAACGCGTTACAGGCGAACATCTCACCAATGCGCCCAAACGCACAGATAACCTCGTCGCTGACCAGCAAGACATTGTGCTTGTCACAAATCTCTCGAACCCGCTGGAAGTATCCAGGGGGCGGGGGGAAACATCCACCCGAGTTTTGGACGGGCTCGAGGAATACAGCCGCCACGGTGTCGGGGCCCTCGAACTCGATCATTTCCTCGATGCGATTCGCTGCCCAGAGACCAAACTCTTCCTCTGTGCCACCGGGGAAACCCATCTCCTCAGCGCGGTAGTAGTTGGTGTTCGGAACACGGAAACCACCCGGAGTAAGGGGCTCAAACATGGCCTTCATCGAGGGGATACCGGTGATGGCCAATGCTCCCTGCGGGGTCCCGTGGTAGGCGACATAGCGTGAGATGACCTTGTGTTTCATCGGGTGGCCCTTGAGCTTCCAATACTGTTTGGCCAGCTTGAAGGCACTCTCCACAGCTTCACCACCTCCGGTGGTGAAAAAGACCTTGTTCAAATCACCCGGTGCATAATCGGCCAGCTTGTCCGCTAGTTCGATAGCAGCAGGGTGGGCATAGGACCAGAGGGGGAAGAAGGCCAGTTCCTCAGCTTGCTGACGGGCTACCTCGGCCAGACGGGCGCGACCGTGACCCGCGTTGACGACAAAGAGACCGGCAAGGCCATCGATGTAGCGCTTGCCTTTGTCGTCCCAAATGTGGTGGCCGTTTCCTTTGACGATGACAGGGACATCAGCACCATCCGAGAGTGGGCCTTGGCGCGTGAAGTGCATCCACAAGTGATCCCGTGCCTTGTCCTGCAAAGTTTCCGCCTTCTTGGGGCGCTTGGCAGTCTTCGGCTTGGCAGGTTTGGTGCTTCTCTTCAGTTTCAGTTTGTCAATGATCGTCATCGTGTTCCCCAGTCGTAGTGTTCTTTTTCTAGTGATAGGTAGGTAAAGGTTTCGGTATCCACCACACCGTCAATGGTGCGGATCGATCCGTGCAGAATTTCTCGTAGTTCGTGATCATCCGCACACACAATTTCGGCGAGTATGTCGAAGCGTCCTGTGGTCAATACCAGGTAGTCCACCTGCTCGATTGATGTGAGAGTGTTGGCGACCTTTCTGGCGTCACCGTTCACCCTTATGCCGATCATGGCTTGCCTATGGAACCCCAATTGGGCGGGGTCTGTGACTGCGACGATCTGCATGATGCCGGCGTCGGTGAGCTTGCTCACCCGTTGGCGAACAGCTGCTTCGCTCAGTCCCACAGCTTTACCGATTTCTGCGTAAGACTTTCGGCCGTCGCGCTGGAGCTGGCTGATGATTTCCTTGGAGGAATCATCCAGAGCCACTGCCCGGGTCGACGTCGATTTCGGCATAGTGTGATTTTCGCATCAATTTGCACAAAACGCAATCGAAAACTCACCATTTCAGTCATTTCTCAACGAAATTGTTACTGAAATCGCCCCTAGACCTCCGGCTTCATCCTGCGTTAGGGTAGCCCCATGACTACACGCACACTGAAGAACTTCGTCAATGGTTCCTACGTCGAGGCGAAGGGCAAGGACGCCCTCGAGCTTGTTGACCCAGCCACGGAGGAGGTGTACGCACACTCACCGATCTCCTCAGCGGCAGATATTGATGCTGCCTACCAGGCAGCGCAGACCGCTTTCGAGACCTGGGGTGAGACCACCCCGGGTGAGCGTCAGCTCGCTCTCTTCCGTATTGCTGATGAGATGGAGAAGCGCGCCGAGGAGTTCGCTGACCTCGAGTCACAGGACACCGGAAAGCCTCGCACGTCGCTTGTTGATGACGAGATCATGCTCAGTGTTGACCAGATTCGCTTCTTCGCGGGTGCTGCCAGAAACCTGGAAGGCCGAAGCGCTGGCGAATACATGAAGGATCACACCTCCATGATTCGTCGTGAGCCCATTGGTGTGGTGGGGCAGGTGACCCCCTGGAACTACCCGCTGAACATGGCCGTGTGGAAGTTTGCTCCTGCGGTTGCTGCCGGAAACACCACCGTCTTGAAGCCCTCTGACACCACCCCGCAGAGCACCCTGCTCCTGGCGGAGATTTGTTCACTCCACCTTCCACCCGGTGTTGTCAACGTCATCACCGGAGACCGCACCAGTGGTGCTGCGATGATTGACCACACAATTCCTCAGATGGTCTCCATCACCGGGTCAGTCCGCGCAGGTATGGAGGTTGCCAAGGCGGCCTCCACCGACCTCAAGCGAGTTCACTTGGAGCTCGGTGGGAAAGCACCCGTCATTGTGTTTGACGACGCCGATATCGACAAGGCTGTGGAGGGAATCGGCATTGCCGGATTCTTTAACGCTGGTCAGGACTGCACTGCAGCAACTCGTGTTCTCGTGCACAAGAACGTGCACGATGAGTTCGTTGCAGCACTGACGAAATGGGTTGCTGCAAATGTGCAGACCGGCCTTCCCAGTGACCCGAACACCTTCTATGGTCCGGTCAACAATCAGAACCAGATGACCCGAGTGATGGGCATGATTGATGCGCTTCCCGGTCACGCGAAGGTGGAAACCGGTGGCGTCCGCAAGGGCGACAAGGGCTACTTCATTGAGCCCACTGTGGTCACAGGCTTGAAGCAAAAGGACGACGCCATCCAGACAGAAATCTTCGGACCTGTCATCACGGTGCAGCCCTTCACCCAGGAGAAGGAAGCCATGCAGATGGCCAATGACGTTCTCTATGGTCTGTCCTCCAGTGTGTGGACTAGAGACCACGGACGCGCGATGCGTTTCGCCAAGGGCTTGGACTTTGGTGCTGTCTGGATCAACTGCCACATTCCGCTGGTGGCGGAGATGCCCCACGGAGGCTTCAAGCACTCTGGATATGGCAAAGACCTCTCCCAATACGGGTTCGAGGACTACACACGCATCAAGCACGTCATGTCATTTATTGGAGAGTAGAAAGAACACCGCAGAGCGTTACCAGGCTGTAACACCAATCGTCCCCGGATGATTGGAGACAGGTCTAGTATCAAACCAACCCTTGTGCACCAGCACCATAGTGAATGAAGGAGTTCAATGATGAATCGCCCACTTCCCGAGGACCCCATGGTCCGCAGCCTCGTCAAGATGGCCCGCAAGTCACAGCTCTCGAGGCGTTCATTCCTCGCCGGAGCTGGTGGTGGTGCTGTGGCACTGGGTCTCTCCGCGTGTGCTGCTGATAGTGAGTTGGTTGCTGCTGAAGACATCTCGGCATCGGACCCCACACTCAACTGGTCTAACTGGCCCTTTTACATTGACGAAGACGACGACGGTAACTACCCCACGCTGGTCCGATTCCAGGAGCAGACCGGAATCTCCGTCAACTACATGGTCGACTACGACGACAACAACACCTACTACGCGAAGGTCCGCGACCAGCTCCAGCTCGGTCAGGACATCGGTGCCGACATTGTCGTTCCCACAGAGTGGATGGCTGCCCGTTGGGGCCAGCTGGGATTCGTTCAGGAATTGAACGAGGCCAACATTCCGAACAAAGCCAATGTTGTGGATTCTCTGGCGAACCCCGGTTGGGATCCCGGTCGCAAGATGAGCTTGCCCTGGCAAGGTGGGTTTGCAGGTCTCGCCTACAACGTCGACAAGGTCGGAGAAATCCGCACTGTTGAGGATCTGTGGGCTCCTGAGCTCAAGGGTCGCGTGGTGGTCCTCTCCGAGATGCGTGACACTGTCGGTCTTCTCATGATGGCCAACGGGGTTGACATTTCCTCTGACTGGGGCGCCGACGAATTCAATGCCGCACTTGATGTGTTGCGCGAGCAAGTCGAGGCAGGTCAGATCCGTAACGTGCGCGGTAACTCTTACACTGAGGACCTCGTCAACGAGGACGCTTTGGTCGCCATCGGATGGTCTGGTGATATCACCTTGATCAACTTCGAAAACGGCTACGACGACGGTGAGAAGTGGCGCTTCGTGATTCCCGAGTCCGGTGCAACTATCTGGAACGACACCATGGTCGTCCCAATTGGATCCCCCCGGAAGACCAACGCAGAGACCCTCATGAACTACTACTACGAGCCTGAGGTCGCTGCTGAGGTTGCCGCGTGGGTGAACTACGTGACGCCAGTGAAGGGTGCTTACGAAGCTGCCATGGAGATTGATCCCGAGTTGGCTGAGAACAAGATGATCTTCCCTGATGACGCAACCCTGTCTCAGGTGAAGGCCTTCCGCACTCTCACCTCCGATGAGGACAACGAGTACCAGGCAGCCTTCCAGGCCATCGCACTCGGCGCCTAGTAACGCGGGGTCGACAACGAGATGTCTGACGCTTCGGCAAAACAGTTTGCGGAGGCGGGTGCTGACCTGTCCTTGGTGAACGTCACTAAACGTTTCCCAGGTTTCACGGCAATCGATGACCTCACGTTAGAAATCCCTGCTGGCTCCTTCTTTGCCCTGCTCGGGCCAAGCGGTTGTGGGAAAACCACCACGCTTCGGCTCGTAGCAGGGCTGGAGGAGCCCACTGACGGTCAGATTCTGATCGGGGGGAAAGACGTCACCTCCACCAAGGCTTATCAACGTCCGGTGAATACGGTGTTCCAGTCTTACGCGCTCTTCCCCCACATGACCATCCTTGAGAACGTGATGTTTGGTTTGAAACGTCGCAAGATTGCGGATGCTGAGAAGCTGGCGCGCGACGCTCTGACCTTGGTGGAACTTGCCCACGTCGCCACCAGAAAGCCTTCGCAGCTCTCGGGAGGCCAGCAACAGCGTGTCGCGCTGGCTCGAGCCGTCGTGAACCGTCCCGCTCTTCTCCTTCTCGATGAGCCCCTTGGTGCGCTGGATCTCAAGCTTCGTCGACAGATGCAACTCGAGCTCAAGGACATCCAATCCGAAGTGGGCTTGACCTTCCTCCACGTCACCCACGATCAGGAAGAGGCCATGACTATGGCTGACACTGTCGCGGTCATGAACCAGGGTCGGATCGAGCAGATGGGTGCCCCTGAGGAGCTCTACGAGTCTCCCCAGACTGCGTTTGTTGCGACGTTCCTGGGGCAGTCCAATTTGTTTGGTGGCGAGGTCACCGGCACCACAGCGAATGTGGTGAGCGTGAAAGCGTCGGGCTATGAGCTTCGTGTTCCCAGCCATCGTGCTGTGGCGCATCGCGGCGTGGTAACCGTTGGTATTCGCCCCGAGAAAGTGACTCTGCACCCGACAAAGCCGACCGCGGGGTCCAACGAGACCATCGTGGGTCCCGGCCGTGTTGTTGACGCTTCGTTTAGTGGTGTCAGCATCCAGTACCTCGTGGAGGTTCCAGGTCTGGGAGAGATCACGGTGTTCGCCCAGAACACCTCCTTGGGTGAGCACGCGAAGGACGGCGACGAGGTGTATCTCTCGTGGCAGGTTGCGCACGCCTTCGGTCTCGCTGATGCTCCACCCCAGGAAGAGCGCTTTCAGTCAGACACCAATACTCAGTCGGTAGCGGTGCAGGAGCGGGAAAAGCTAGAAGCTGAACTCGAGGAGTCCTAGTGGCTTTTGGAGCTTTTCAAACAGCAGCCCCTGCAGGGACGCAGGCTCCGGTTGCTCAAGTGCAACGGAAGTCTCCGGTGGCCCTATGGTTGCTCCTGCCTGGAATTTTGTACCTGATCCTGTTCTTCGTAACACCACTGTTTTCTCTGGTGATCACCAGCTTCCAAGCCCCGGTTCCCGGAGGGTTCCTCGGTGAGTTCCAGAATTCGTTCCGGTGGGAGAACTACGTCGAGGTTGTCTCGACCTACTTCTCCCATATTTCTCGGTCCTTCATTTACGCGACCTTGGCGACCATCTTTGCCCTTCTCTTGGGGTACCCGATCGCCTACGTGATTGGCGTGAAGTTGAGGAAGTATCCGCTGCTTCAAGCTCTCTCGCTGGTTCTGCTCATCGCTCCCTTTTTCATCTCCTTCTTGCTGCGCACCCTGGCCTGGAAGCAGATCTTCTCGGATGAGGGATTCTTTGTCGGGGTGTTGAAGACCTTCCAACTGATTCCCTCTGATGCCTATTTGACCGGAACACCTTTCTCGGTCGTCTTCGGGTTGACGTATATGTTCCTGCCCTTCATGGCTCTCCCCATCTACACGACTCTCGAAAAACTTGACCTGCGCTATGTGGAAGCCGGCGGGGACCTCTACGCCAACCCGTTTACGGTGTTCCGGACCGTCACTCTTCCGCTGTCGATCCCTGGAGTTATTTCGGGAACGCTCCTGACGTTTATTCCGGCCACCGGTGACTACATCAACGCGAGCCGCGACTTCCTCGGCTCGACCGACACCGCGATGATGGGAAACGTTATCGAGGCCAACTTCTTGGTGCTCCAAAACTTCCCCGCTGCGGCAGCACTCTCTCTGATTCTGATGATGTCGATTTTGATTCTTGTCTCCGCCTATGTGCGACGTAGCGGAACGGATGACCTGCTGTGAGGGGCTTGGGGAAGTACCTGCTCTGGGTCTATACGGGCATGGCGATGGTGTTCCTACTCATCCCCATCGTCTACACGATCGTGTTTTCGTTCAATGACGCGAGGCGCACCAACATCGTCTGGCGTGGTTTTACCTTCGATAACTGGCTCGATGTCTGTAATGCCCAGGACGTCTGCGCTGCATTTGGTAACTCGCTCCTCGTGGCTGGTGTTTCCACTGTTCTTGCGACCGCCATGGGGACAGCCATCGCCATTGCCCTCGTGCGCTATCGCTTCCGATTTAGAAACTCGACCACCCTCTTGCTCTTCCTGCCGATGGCCACACCCGAGGTCGTTTTGGGTGCGGGGCTTGCAGCACAGTTCCTGCAACTCGGAGTGCAAAAAGGCTTACCGACCATCATCATCGCCCACACCATGTTTTGCATCAGCTTCGTCGTGGTGACAGTGCGAGCGAGGGTCGCTGTGCTTGACCCCGCGCTCGAGGAAGCCGGACGAGATCTGTATGGGTCACCCTCGCAAGTGTTCTGGCGCGTGACGTTCCCGCTGTTGGTCCCCGGAATCACGGCAGCGGCACTCCTGTCCTTCGCCTTGAGCTTTGATGACTTCATCATCACCAACTTCAACGCCGGCCCGGCGATGACGTTCCCCCGCTTTGTCTACACGGCAGCAGCCCGAGGAATACCTGCCGAGGCCAATGTGATTGCCTCCGCGGTGTTCTTCGCGGCCATCCTGTTGGTGTTGATTGCGCAAGTTGGCGGGGCCATCAAACGCAAGAGGCTTACGCTCGCTGGATAGTCCCACCCCATCGATTGCTCTGGAGGGCACCCCAATGTCTGTTGACCGCTCCCGCCTGGCCACTCTCATGGCTGAGGAAGTTGCTCGATTTGAAGCCGAGCGACCACAGTCCAAAGCCCAGTTTGAGATTGCGAAGGCCAGCATGCCGGATGGTGTTCCGATGCTCTGGATGGCGAAATGGCCCGGCCCCTGGCCGGTCTATGTCGAGAGCGCCAAGGGCGCTCACTTCACCTGTGTTGATGGAATCGACCACGTCGATTTGTGCCTGGGTGACACCGGCGCCATGGTGGGCCACTCGCCAGAGCCCACGGTGCGAGCAGTCACTGCGCAGCTCGCGAAAGGCATCACCACCATGCTTCCCACTGAAGACGCTGCGATAGCTGCCGGGATGCTGGCGGATCGCTTCGGGGTCCCGATGTGGCAATTTACCCTGACCGCCACCGATGCCAACCGCGCCATGATTCGCTACTCCCGTCAGGTGACGGGGAAGCGCAAAGTCCTGGTGATGGACTACTGCTACCACGGCAGCGTTGATGAGACCTTTGCCACCGTCGACGACCACGGTTCGGTGGTGGAGAGACGAGGAAATATCGGTGCGCCCGTTGACCCCGATATGACCACCGTGGTGGTCCCCTTCAACGATGTGGCCGCCTTGGAGAAAGCTTTTGCCTCTGGTGACATCGCCTGCGCCCTGGTGGAGCCAGCGATGACCAACATCGGCATTGTTCTCCCCGATGATGGCTGGCATCAGGCACTGCGGGAGCTCTGCACCAAGAACGGAGCTGTCTTGATCATTGATGAGACCCATACTGTGTGTGCGGGGCCTGGAGGTATGACCCAGCGCGA
This sequence comes from uncultured Microbacteriaceae bacterium, assembly GCA_964584925.1. GTDB lineage: Bacteria > Actinomycetota > Actinomycetes > Actinomycetales > Microbacteriaceae > Pontimonas. Next base: position 11,341 of record CAZPBS010000008.1, on the reverse strand, counting down.
TGGGCTTTCACCCGACGCTGTGGTGATTGGTAAAACAATTGCGGGCGGTATTCCTGCTGGTGCTTACGGCATGACCAGCGAGCTTCAAGAGCGTGTTCGTGCCTCAATCCACCTCGAAGACATTGATGTCGGGGGCGTGGGAGGGACCCTCGCTGGGAATGCCCTGTCGCTTGCGGCCATCCGGGCAACGCTCGGCGAGGTTCTTACGGCTGAGGCGTATCCCGAGATGATTCAGCGCGCCACCGAGTGGACCGAAGGTGTTCACTCCGCCATCGAGGAGTTCACTGTTCCTTGGCAAGTGACCCAGCTTGGCACCCGGGCTGAGTACAGCTTCCTTCCGCACGCTCCCAGGGATGGGGCAGAGGCCGCGGGCGCTGATGATTTTGAGTTGCAGCAGTATTTGCACCTGCACGCGCTGAACCGCGGCATTCTTCTCACACCATTTCACAACATGGCCCTCATGAGTCCCGCCACAACAACGGCGGATGTGGCCGCCCACACGGCTCACTTCCGTGAGGCCGTGGCAAGCTTGTTTGCGTGAGCGCCGAACTGTTCAAGACCGCCAACAAGGCGGAGCTTCTTCAAGGGATGCGCCATGCCCGCATGGCTATTGGTCGTGGCCAGGTGGTCTGTGTCCCCACCGACACCTCCTACGCGCTTGTTGCTGATGCGTTCAAGCCCAGCGCTGTGCAGGCCCTACGCTCTGCCAGAGGCATGCCAGAAGGCGCACCGGTATCGGTCTTTGTCCCGGGCATTCCTACGCTGCGGGCTTTGGCCGCGGAGGTTGCTGAGGAGGTGGCGGCGCTTGCCGGGGAGTTTTGGCCAGGTGCGCTCACCCTAATCGTGCCAGCGGGGGAGTCCCTCACCTGGGATCTGGGTGACACGAAGGGCACCGTGGCTCTGCGGATGCCGGCAAACCGTATCGCTCTGGAGCTGTTGAGTGAAACCGGGCCTCTCGCGCAGTCGGGAGCCTGGGCAGTGGGAAGCACACCACTAGTGTCACCGAGCGCGCTCCAGAAAAGGTTTGCGGAGTCTGTGTCAGTGGTGCTGGGTGCTGGGGAGGAGAAACCGGGCAAAGAGGTGTCCACCGTGATCGATGCAACCTCACTGGATTCACCCCAGGGGAAACTTCGCATCGTGAGGGAGGGTTCCATTCCGCTCACTGATATTTTCTCTGTGATTTCCCCGGAGCGTTTTGCCTCAACCCTCGCGTGAAGGCTGATTCGTCTCTCCCAGGTTTGCTTTGCTACAGTCTTCTAGACGACATTCGCCGCGCTCTCTTGCGCCCCGAAACTGGAGACAGAGCTGTTAACAGAAGCCACTGACACGCTGTTCCAGTTAGCAGCCGGTGAAACTTTCAGTCCCCCGACGATTGAGGAATTCTTCCCTCCAGCGGTGCTCTTTGAGGGCACCATTTTTGAGGTCAACCGGATCATCTTGGTCCGGCTTCTCGCGGTTGTCGCCCTGGTGCTGGTTTTCTGGTTGGGCACTCGCAAGATGCGCATGGTGCCCGGCCGGTTCCAAGGGACCATTGAAATGGCACTGAACTTGGTTCGGGTGAACATCGCCGAAGATTTGCTGGGTGAGAAAGATGGCAAGCGCTTCCTCCCGCTGCTGACCACCATTTTCTTCCTCGTGTGGTTCATGAACGTGACGGGAATCATTCCCGGTCTCAACATCGCTGGTACCAGTGTGATTGGGATGCCTCTGGTCTTGGCGATTGCGGCATACCTAGCTTTTGTGTACGCAGGTTTGCGCAAGCACCCCGGTGCATTCTTGAAGAATGCTCTCTTGCCCCCGGGCGTTCCGTGGCCCCTCTACATCATTGTGACGCCGATTGAGTTCGTCTCGACCTTCATTCTTCGCCCGGTCACGCTGACTCTTCGTTTGCTGATGAACATGGTCGTGGGTCACTTCCTGCTCGTCTTGTTCTTCTCCTCCACCCACTTCTTCATCTTGTATTCGGATTCCTGGATGGCCTTCTTCGGCATCGGAACCATCGCCTTTAGTATCGCCTTCACCTTCTTTGAACTGCTGGTCGCGACCTTGCAGGCTTATGTCTTTACCCTTTTGACCGCCGTCTACCTCCAGCTCGCGCTGGCGGAGGAACACTAAACCTCAGTCCGATACGCCATCGGACTGACAACATGGAAGGAAACACCTGTGGACACAACCTCGGTACTCGCCGAACTCTCCGGAAACATTGCAACGGTCGGTTACGGCCTTGCAGCTATCGGCCCCGCTATCGGCGTGGGCATCGTGGTGGGCAAGACCATTGAGTCTGTTGCTCGCCAACCTGAACTTCAGGGCCGCCTGACGGTCTTGATGTATATCGGTATCGCCTTTACTGAAGCACTGGCCTTTATCGGTATCGCCACTTACTTCATCTTCACCGGATAGGCCCCATCATGCAGACCGAAGCACTCCTTCTCGCAGCGGAAGGGGAAGCATCCAACCCGTTGCTTCCCGCGATCTATGACATTGTCTGGTCGATCATTCCGTTTGCTTTGGTGTTGCTGCTGTTCTGGCGCGTGGTGTTGCCCAGACTGCAGAAGACACTGGATGAGCGCTCCGAGGCTATCGAGGGTGGAATTGCCCAGGCAGAAAATGCCCAGGCCGAAGCTAAGGAAGCGTTGGAGAAATACAACGCACTCCTGGCAGACGCGCGAGCTGAAGCTGCCAGCATCAGAGATCAGGCCCGTTCTGAGGGAACTCAGATTCTTCAGGAAATGAAGACCAACGCTCAGGCGGAGGCGGACCGGATAGCCCAGAGCGCTCAAGCACAAATCGAAGCAGAACGTCACCAGGCTGTGCTCTCCTTGCGCAAAGAGGTTGGCAATTTGGCTCTCGATTTGGCCTCTGCTGTGGTTCAGGAGCGCCTGAGCGAGGACGCCAAAGCGGCCTCTGTCGTGGACAAGCTCCTTGCGGATCTCGACAAGGAAGCTAAGGCTCCCGCTACGAAGACCCCCGCAAAGAAGCCCGCGGCCAAGAAAGCACCCGCAAAGAAGGCGACAAAGTAACCATGGGCGCACAGACCACACAATCCCTCGTCAAGGCTCGAGCGAGCCTCGGCGGGTATACGGCAACCAGCGAGCTCGCGAGTTCCTTGTTTGCTGCTGCCCTGGGGTTGTCGGGGTCGAAAGCCCTTCGGGGAGCTTTGGGAGATTCTTCAGCGGACCAGAAAGCCCTCCAAGAGCTCGCGAAAGGCGCTTTCGCGTCGTTGTCCACCGACGCGAAAGCGCTGATTGGCGAGCTGGTGAGCCTTCCCTGGTCCAGTGCGAACGATCTTCAGGCGGCTCTGGAGGAACTCGGAATCCGGACCCTCGCGGAGGTCTCTGGTGACTCTGACCTCGTGGGAGAGCTCCTGGCAATCTCCAGCCTGATTCACTCCGATCCCGAGGTGGAGCTTGCTGTGGGGTCAAAGCGCGCTTCGTCTCAGGCGAAAGCAACCCTGGTGAGCGCGCTGATTGGTGGGAAAGTATCGCCCGAAGCAGAAGCCATTGTTCGTCACCTCGTGTCGGACTCCCGCGGTCGCCGGATTGGGCGCATGCTGATGAACTCGGCCGAGATTGTCGCGGACCAGGGCGGTAAAGGTCTTGCCGTGGTCTCGGTCGCGAAGCCTCTCAGCGCGGCACAGCACACCCACATTGAGCAACTCGTGGAGAAGAAGTATCAGCGCCCGCACTACATTGCGCAGCAGAGCGATGACAGTGTCGTCGGTGGAGCGCGGATCCGAGTGGGCGATGACGTTATTGATGGAAGCGTGGCCACCCGGCTGCAGGATTTGAGAATGAAACTTGCCGGCTAGCGCCGGCGACATACGTGTCAGTGCACACACAACCAAAGGAAAAACCATGGCTGAACTAACAATCAACCCGGATCACATCCGCGATGCCCTGAAGGACTTTGCGAAGTCCTACGACCCCGGCACCGCTGCCACCACCGAGGTGGGTCACGTGGTGGATGCGGCGGACGGTATTGCTCACGTTGAGGGGCTCCCCGGTGTCATGGCTAACGAACTGGTGAAGTTCCAGGATGGAACACTTGGTCTCGCCCAGAACCTGGATGAGAACGAGATTGGTGTTGTGGTCCTCGGTGAGTTCAGCGGTGTTGAGGCTGGCCAGGAAGTAACCCGTACCGGTGAGGTTCTCTCCGTGCCGGTGGGTGATGGTTACCTCGGTCGGGTGGTGGACCCACTGGGTAACCCCATCGATGGCATGGGAGCTATCAAGGCTGAGGGTCGTCGTGCTCTCGAGCTTCAGGCCCCCGGCGTTATGGCCAGGCGTAGTGTGCACGAGCCCCTCCAGACGGGTATCAAGGCCATTGACGCCATGATCCCTGTGGGTCGTGGACAGCGTCAGCTCATCATTGGTGACCGCCAGACCGGTAAGACGGCCATCGCGGTGGACACCATCATCAACCAGAAGGCCAACTGGGAGTCGGGTGACCCCACCAAGCAGGTTCGCTGCATCTATGTCGCGATTGGTCAGAAGGGTTCGACCATCGCTGGTGTGCGCGGTGCTCTCGAAGAAGCTGGCGCCATGGAATACACGACCATCGTCGCTGCTCCCGCATCTGACCCTGCAGGGTTTAAGTACCTCGCCCCCTACACCGGTTCTGCCATCGGTCAGCACTGGATGTACAACTCAAAGCACGTCCTAATCATCTTCGATGACCTCTCCAAGCAGGCTGAGGCCTACCGTGCTGTGTCACTGTTGCTGCGTCGTCCTCCGGGCCGTGAGGCGTACCCCGGTGACGTCTTCTACTTGCACTCCCGTCTGCTGGAGCGTTGTGCGAAGCTCTCCGACGAGATGGGTGGCGGCTCCATGACGGGTCTGCCGATCATCGAGACCAAGGCGAATGACGTCTCGGCGTTCATTCCGACCAACGTGATTTCCATCACCGATGGTCAGATCTTCCTCCAGTCCGACCTCTTCCTCGCCAACCAGCGTCCCGCTGTGGACGTGGGTATCTCCGTGTCCCGTGTGGGTGGAGACGCTCAGGTGAAGTCGATCAAGTCGGTATCGGGAACTCTGAAGCTCGAGCTCGCTCAGTACCGCTCACTGGAGGCCTTCGCAATGTTCGCGTCCGACTTGGATGCCGCGAGCCGTCGCCAGTTGGCACGTGGTGCGAGGCTGACGGAGCTCCTGAAGCAGCCTCAGTACTCTCCCTACCCTGTGGAGGAGCAGGTGGTCTCCATTTGGGCGGGCACCAACGGAAAGCTCGACACCATCGAGGTGGAGGACATCCTCAGGTTTGAGGCCGAGCTGCTCGACCACCTTCGTCGCAACACCAAGATTCTTGACACGTTGCGCACAACCAATGTGCTCGACGATGACACCAAGGCTGAGCTGGAAAAGGAGGTCGACAAGTTTGTGGTCGCCTTCCAGGGTTCTGGCGCCGACGGCCTCGGTGCTCCGGGAAGCGAAGAGTTTGCAGCGATTCCCGAAGACGAGATCAACCAGGAAAAGATCGTCAAGCGCAAGCGCTAGACGACAACGAGTAAAGGACTAAGGACCAATGGGCGCGCAGCTTCGGGTGTATCGGCAGAAGATTCGTTCTGCCAGTACAACCAAGAAGATCACGAGGGCTATGGAGCTCATTTCTGCATCCAGGATTCAGAAAGCCCAAGCCCGGATGACCGCTGCTACTCCCTACACGCGTGCAGTGACCCGCGCCGTGTCGGCCGTTGCCACGTACTCCAACATCGATCACCCGCTCCTGACCGAGTCGGAGAACCCCAGGCGCGCTGCCATGGTGATTTTCACCTCGGATCGTGGTTTGGCCGGTGCCTTCAGCGCTCAGGTGTTGCGCGAAGCGGGCGAGCTTCGTGAGCGTCTGGAGGGTGAAGGTAAAGAGGTCGTCAACTATGTCGTGGGTCGCAAAGCGGTTCAGAACTTCACCTTCCGCCAGCGGGCAGTGGAGAAGTCGTGGACGGGTAACACCGACCAGCCTCAGTTTGAGACGGCCAAAGAGATTGCTCACACGCTGATTGAACAGTTCACCAAGGATTCCTCCGAGGGTGGGGTGGATGAAATCCACATCGTTTACAACCGTTTTGTGTCGCTAGTCACCCAGGCGCCCGAGGTTGTTCGCGTGCTTCCGTTGGAAGTGGTGGAGGGCGTCGAAGATCCCGGTGACACCGAGGTGTTCCCCCTCTACGAGTTCGAGCCTGAGCCCGATGACGTTCTGGATGCACTCCTGCCGGTGTATATCGAGAACAGAATCTTCACCGCCATGCTCCAATCCGCAGCGGCAGAGCACGCTGCTCGCCAGAAGGCGATGAAGTCGGCCAGCGACAACGCCGACAAGCTCATCCGTGAATACACCAGCCTCGCGAACAATGCTCGCCAGGCTGAAATTACCCAACAGATTTCCGAAATCGTGGGCGGCGCCGACGCCCTCGCTTCGGCGAAGTAAAGAAAGAGATAACGAGATGACGAAGACTGCCACCACAAAAGCCACAGCTACGGGCCGAGTTGCCCGCGTGACGGGGCCCGTTGTTGACGTGGAGTTCCCCCACGACGCACTGCCCGCGATGTACAACGCGCTGCAGACTGACATCACCATCGGTGGTGAGACCAGCGTCTTGACTCTCGAGGTGGCCCAGCACTTGGGCGATGATCTCGTTCGCGCGATTGCTCTGAAACCCACTGACGGCCTCGTGCGTGGCCAAGAAGTGCGCGACACCGGTGGGCCCATCACGGTCCCCGTGGGTGACGCCACCAAGGGCAAGGTGTTCAACGTTCTCGGCGAGGTGTTGAACTCCGATGACAAGCTCGAAGGTGTGGAGCGGTGGGGTATCCACCGTCAGCCGCCGGCCTTTGACCAGCTGGAGTCGAAGACTCAGTTGTTCGAGACCGGTATCAAGGTCATTGACCTTCTCACCCCCTACGTTCTCGGTGGAAAAATCGGACTCTTCGGTGGAGCCGGTGTGGGTAAGACCGTTCTTATCCAGGAAATGATTCAGCGCGTGGCCCAGGACCACGGTGGTGTGTCCGTGTTCGCCGGTGTGGGGGAGCGTACCCGTGAGGGTAACGACCTCATCCACGAAATGGAGGAAGCGGGCGTCTTCGACAAGACCGCTCTGGTCTTCGGTCAGATGGATGAGCCACCCGGAACCCGTCTTCGTGTTGCTCTCTCAGCGCTGACCATGGCGGAGTACTTCCGTGACGTGCAAAACCAGGACGTGTTGCTCTTCATCGACAACATCTTCCGTTTCACCCAGGCAGGTTCTGAGGTGTCGACCCTCCTGGGTCGTATGCCCTCCGCCGTGGGTTACCAGCCGAACCTCGCGGATGAGATGGGTGTGCTCCAGGAGCGCATCACCTCGACCCGTGGACACTCGATCACGTCTCTGCAGGCAATTTATGTGCCAGCTGATGACTACACCGACCCGGCACCCGCGACCACCTTTGCGCACTTGGACGCCACGACTGAGCTCAGCCGTGACATCGCCGCGAAGGGTCTCTACCCTGCCGTGGACCCGCTGACCTCGACCAGCCGTATCCTTGACCCGCTCTACATCGGTGAGGACCACTACCGCGTGGCCACCACGGTGAAGCAGATTCTCCAGAAGAACAAGGAACTCCAGGAGATCATCGCCATCCTCGGTGTTGACGAGCTCTCCGAAGAGGACAAGATCACCGTGTCCCGCGCCCGTCGCATCCAGCAGTTCCTCTCGCAGAACACCTACATGGCAAAGAAGTTCACCGGTGTGGAAGGCTCCACGGTTCCCCTCAAGGAGACCATCGAGTCCTTCGACGCCATCGCCAAGGGTGAGTTTGATCACGTGGCCGAGCAGGCCTTCTTCAACGTTGGACCGATTAGCGACGTCGAAGAGAAGTGGGCCACCATGCAGAAGGAAATGAGCTAGGGATGTCAACCCTCACCGTCACTGTTGTCTCCGCGACCGCCGAAGTGTGGTCGGGGGAGGCAACGATGGTTGTTGCGCGCACCACAGAGGGTGAGATTGGCATTTTGGCTGGTCACGAACCCACCCTGGGTGTCCTTGCCGCAGGCGAGGTACGCATCACCACGACGGATGGTCAGAAAGTCACCGCTCAGGCGGAGGATGGCTTCCTGTCTGTGGATAACAACCAGGTGACGATCGTCGCCGGCTTGGCAGAGATTACGTCCTAAGCATGCTCGTCCTGCTGCCACCCTCGGAGACGAAAGTTTCCGGCGGGGAACCGGGAACATCGCTGGATCTTTCGCAGCTGAGCTTTACTGCCCAGAACCCTGTTCGAAGCGCGCTTCTGCAGCAAGTTGTGAAGCTCTCGGCGGATGAGACTGCAGCTCTCTCGGCGCTGAAGCTCGGCCCCAAAGGCGCCCCAGAGGTCCAGCGCAATCAGGAAGTGCTCCGCTCGCCGGTGATGCCCGCACTCGAGCGTTACACCGGAGTGCTCTTTGATGCTCTCGGCGTCCACGATCTCGAACCAGAGCCGCGGGCATGGGTGGAAGACACGGTGGCCGTGTTCTCAGCCCTGTTTGGGCTACTGCGAGCCTTTGATCCCATTCCCGCCTATCGGTTGTCCTTTGACTCCAAACTCTCCGGTGGCCCGTTGGCCGCCCAGTGGGCTCAGGTGACCACAGAGGTGTGGGAACAGGTTCCCGACTTTGTGTTGGATCTGCGCAGCGAGGGATATCGGAAACTCGCTCCTGTCCCTCCCGGGCAGGGAGTGTTCGTGTCTCTCGTGAAGGAGGGTCCAGTGGGGTCCAGGAAAGCTGTGGGTCACGCGAACAAATCAGCGAAGGGGGCCCTGGTTCGATCTCTCGCTATCACGGGTGCGAGGTGTGACAGTGTGGAGGAGGTTGTGTCGTGGGGCTCAACCCACGGCTACGCCTTCGACATGGACTCGCTTCGCGAGGGTGTGATTGATCTGGTGATCAGCGGTAGCTGATTTTTTCGAGGTCGAGAAGCTTCTCTTTGGTGGGGATTCCATCCCCACCGCTGTACCCGGTAATCCGACGATCAGAGGCCAAAACTCGGTGGCAGGGAATCACAATGGGCAGCGGGTTTGCCCCCACTGCTCCTCCCACAGCCCGGGCGGAGCCTGGTTTACCGACCGCCTGGCCTAGCTCTCCATAACTGGTCGTCTGACCGAAAGGAATCTTCTGGAGGGCTTGCCAAATTGACTCCTGGAACGCCGTCCCCGTGGCCTTGAGGGGGAGATCAAACTCGGTGCGGTGTCCGGCAAAGTATTCCCCCAACTGAGCGGACGCTGCGTCAATGATGGAGTCGGTAGTGGGCTTGGCAACGTGCCGACCAATTTCCAGATCGGTCAGGTGTCGGCCATCTGAGGTGAGGGCGATAGGTCCCAGCGGGCTCTCAATACTGGCGTGAAAAGTCATGGGGCTAGCGTATCGAAGCCCTTGCCGAGCGGGGAGAGAGTATCGGCAGGGTGGGGATAACTAACTCTCGATATCCGTCGAAGGTGGAGTCAACTCCTCTTCCTCCTCGAGCGTGACGTTGATTCCTTGGTTCAGCTCAGACACCTCATCGTTCAGGGTATTGAGCTCCTCGAGACGGTCGTTGTATTCCGCGATCTTGGTTTGCAAAGTAATCCGCATTGACTCGAGACGTTCTTGGCGAGTCACGAGCTCTGCTCTCGTTGCTTCGAACTGGGATTTCGAGGGGAAAGCGCCGGGAGTGGAGGCCTTCTCATTGAAAGCCACAATGTCTCCTGCTAACACCCGAGAGGTTTCCTCGTAGGTGAAGCGCAAGCCTTCAATCTCAGCGTTTCGGGACGATAGTTCATTGCTCAGCTGCTCGAGCTCTGCTTGGAGGGTGTCAAACACACGATAGACCCGATCCGCGAGGTCAACGACGAGTGCGCGATTGGCGAAGTACTCGGCATAGTGCGCCTCCAGCGCCTCCGGAATCTCTCGAATCTCTGTCCCGATGATCGAGTACAGCTCGGGAAGCCTGGAGGCGGGGTCGTCAGCCTCATAGCTTGCCATCCGCTCAATCAGAGGGTGATCGGGGCCAAGCGCTGCGTAGGCCTCTTCCAGGAGCGGCGCCAGAGCATCTCGCTCCTCACTGGTTTTTCTAAACCACACTGCGTGGAGCATTTCATGTGCCGCGACGACGGGTTCGATGCTCTCCAGACGCGGGTCTGTCACGTCATAGAGATAAATGCGGGAATCGCGAGTGGTGTAGCACCCGAGGACCCCGATGCCGGGTTCGTTGCGAGTGCAGTAGCGGTCAAACTCATACGCTGGTACCACACGAGGCAGTGACGTTCTCAAGTACAGAGACCCTTGGTCAGAAAGTCCGGCCTGGTCAATGTAGGAGGAAATGTTCTCGGGGGTCTCGAACTGGTGCGCCACCAGCTGGTCCTTGATCATCCTCTGGTTCTCGACAACCCAAAGGGCACCCCAGGCCGCGCCACCCTGGAGTGCGAGCGCGCCAAGGGCGAGCAGGGCGATACCTGCTCGAAGAATTTTTGACCCGATGCTCACATTGAACCCTTTCCAAGCTCCCCTATTGTCCTCGAGTTAACCCAGAAAAACCTGGTGTCAAGGGCGCGTGGCGATACCTCGTGTGTGCTCCCTGGAAGGCCAGGCGATGCTGTGTAGCCTGACCTTCAATGAGTCTTTTCGATGCCCAGGCTGTGACACCTCCTGCCCCGTGCAGTCGGTGTGGTGACTCGGTCCCAGCCTCCAGCCTTTTCTGCCCCCAATGTGGCCAGTCAATGGTTCAACCCAAACCGGCTCCACCCACTCCAGAACCGGTAGCTGTGGAGGCACCACCGGAGGACACGTCTACTGAGCCCGAGGAACCCGATACTCTCTCCAGAGCCACCGGGTGGCTTCGTCGGAGCCTGAACCTGGGGAAGAAAACCGATATTCAGCCTGAGCCAGGAGGGAGCCAACCCGTCCCTGTTCCCGAGGAAGAGCCCACTCAGGTGATGTCGCTGTTTGATATTGAGGAGGCCGAGCGGATAGCGACGCAGAAGCCTCGAACACAGCGCGCACCGATTCGTTTCGTGCTGAAGTTTTCCCACGGTCCCCAGATCACGGTGGGGGAGATGCCAGGGATAATCGGGGTGAAGCCGGTAAGTGACCAGGACCCCTCCGGCATTCAACGCATCACGGTGGATGACGACACTGACACCGTTGCACCGGAACACCTCGAGTTCGGGGTAAAGAATGGTGTGTTCTGGGTGAAGGACTTGAAGACCGTCAATGGCACCGTGGTGGAGGAACCGGGTGCCAGAGCCCTGCAGTGCATCCCGTATGACACCTATTCCTTGGTGCGTGGCTCCACGGTGACTCTCGGGTCACTCTCCTTCACCCTGCACTAGAGCTGTCCCCACTCCTGGGGACCCCTGAGTTT
>CAZPBS010000007.1:30159-36976 GCA_964584925.1 uncultured Microbacteriaceae bacterium | reverse complement strand
AGACTCGGGCTTGCCAGCTGAAGAAGGTCGCCTTGCTGGTAGTCCGCTGCGTCCAAATCGTTAATCTCCACCCCTGCATCAGCGGACTTCATTCGATCGGTCAGGACGCGCAGTGCGCGGTCAGCAAGAAACGATTCTGTCCCCGAAAGAAGGATGACGGGCGCTTCCCGAATGCCATGCCAGGGAACTACGGGAGCGGATGATTCGGCCATTCGTATCCCCCTCCCGAGACCAACCACACTACTTCGGCCCCTTCACCTGGAAACTGGCGAACTCAAAATCAACCTCAATCTCGCAACGGTCGCACCACGTGAATGTTGGGAATTCCTCAAGGCGTCCGAGGCAAATAGAACAGTTGGTAGAAAGAAGACCGAGAAAATCCATGTCCGGAGAATATCCCACGTGATTGTCGGGGAAGGATGGGCTCCTAACTTCTGTGGAAAACTCGTCCCCCTCGCCTGTCCGTGGACAACGCTCCTTCCGAGCAGGTGAGAGACGCCACATAGTTAGTCGGTGACCTGGATGGAGACCACTTTCGGCGCCCGAACAACCATGTTCACCACAGTCTTTCCCTCCAGTGCCCGCACCACCGCCGGTGATTCCATAGCCAGCTTTTCGAGCTCATCCCCACCGATAGCGGGAGGCACCTCGAGGCGCTCACGCACTTTGCCATTCACCTGCACGATCGCGGTGACGGACTCCTCGACCAGAAGAGTGTGGTCGGCTTTCGGCCAGCGCACGAGAGCCACAGAAGGCTCGTGTCCTAAACGCTCCCACATATCTTCCGCGGTGTAGGGGGCGAACATCGACAACGCAATGGCAATGGCTTCTGCGGATTCCCGGACCGCAGGATCAGCTGCTCCGGGCCCTTGATCAATGGTTTTCCTGGTGTGGTTCACCAATTCCATGGTCCGAGCGACCGCCACATTGAACTTGAAGCTTTCGATCAAACCCGGAACATCCGCCAGGAACCGGTGAACATGACGTCGCAGTGTCACATCGCCACCACTGACGTGCACGCCGGGTTCGCTGGAGACCTCACCCGAGAGTCGCCAGGCACGAGCCAGGAACTTCTGCGATCCCACGGGTGAGACATCACGCCAATCGATGTCGTCCTCAGGTGGCCCGGCAAACGCCATCGTCAGGCGAACGGCGTCGACGCCATAGGAATCGAGTTCCTCCGTGAAGTAGACGAGATTGCCTTTGGACTTGCTCATCTTGGCGCCATCAAGGATGACCATTCCCTGATTGAGCAGGGAGGTAAAGGGCTCCGTGAACGACACGTAGCCCAAGTCAAAGAGAACCTTGGTGATAAACCGCGCATACAGCAGGTGCAAAATGGCGTGCTCCACACCGCCGACGTACTGGTCTACGGGTGCCCACTTCTCTGCCTGAGCAATATCGAAAGCTTGGCTGTCATCGTGGGGGGAGAGGAATCGCAAGAAATACCAGGAGCTATCGACAAAGGTGTCCATGGTGTCAGCATCCCGACGCAGGGTCTTGCCATCCTGCTCCACCTCAACCCAGTCCGTCACCGCGCCTAACGGCGAGGAACCCTTGGGTTTCAGGTCCAATCCCTCACTCGGAGGCAAGGTCACAGGGAGTTGGTCCAAAGCGACAGGAATCTCGTGACCGTCGGCGTCGTACATGATCGGGATGGGGGTTCCCCAGTAACGCTGGCGGGAAATCAACCAATCGCGCAGTCGATACGTTTTCGCCCGGCGCCCCGTGCCGGCTTCCTCCAGAAGCTCCACAATTCTGGTGATTGCGTTCTGTTTACTGAGACCATCGAGCGGTCCCGAATTAATCATTCGGCCGTCCCCTGCCAACGCCTCCCCCGTTTTCACAGGGTCAGCGGGCGGAATGTCGCCCGAGTCGAGCATCTCCTCTGTCACTACCGGGATTGCTCCGGTTACCGGGGCATTGGTGTCGAGTACTACACGAACCGGGAGGTCGTATTTCAGGGCAAAGTCAAGGTCGCGCTGGTCGTGAGCGGGAACGGCCATAATGGCGCCCGTCCCGTAATCCGCAAGCACATAGTCCGCAGCCCAAATCGGCAAGCGCTCCCCGTTGACGGGATTGATTCCATACCGCTCCAGAAACACACCGGTCTTATCCCTGGATGCATCCTGGCGGTCGATTTCAGTGGCTTTCTGGGTGACCTCCAGGTACTTGGCAAAAGCTTTCTGAACGTCTGCACTGGAACCCTCTGCGAGCTCTGCAGCGAGATCAGAGTCCGGGGCGACCACCATGAAGGTCGCACCAAACAGGGTGTCGGGACGCGTCGTGAAGATAGTGACCGGAGTGTCTCTGCCCTCAATGACGAAATCCACTTCAGCGCCTTCGGAGCGACCAATCCAGTTCCGCTGCATCGCCAAGACTTTGGAGGGCCAACGGCCTTCCAACTGGTTGAGGTCATCCAGCAACCTGTCGGCATAGTCGGTGATTTTGAAGTACCACTGGGTGAGCTTCTTCTTGACCACCATGGCGCCACTGCGATCAGACGTGCCATCAGGAAGAACCTGCTCGTTCGCGAGCACTGTTTGATCCACGGGATCCCAGTTGACCCAGGAATCCTTGCGGTAGGCGAGGCCCTTCTCATACATCTTCAGGAACAACCACTGGTTCCACTTGTAGTACTCAGGGTCTGAGGTGTGGAGCACACGCGACCAGTCAAAAGACGCGGCGTAGCGCTTCATCGACGCTTTTTGCTGGTCGATGTTGGAGTAGGTCCACTCCCTCGGGTCTACCCCACGCTTGATGGCGGCGTTCTCCGCGGGGAGGCCGAAAGAGTCCCAGCCGATCGGGTGGAGGACCTGAAAACCTTGCAAACGCCAGTAACGGGCAACAACGTCACCTAAGGCATAGACCTCGGCGTGACCCATGTGGAGGTCACCCGAGGGGTAGGGGAACATGTCCAACACATACTTCCGGGGACGGTCATCACCGTCCTGGGGAACAGTGAAGGGCTCGGTCGCATCCCAGTAGGCAGACCATTTGGCTTCGAGTGCCTGGGGGTCATAGCCTCCCTCGCCGTCAGATTCAGGCGCACCACTCGAAGTCATCACCGGTCAAGAATAGCCAACTTGCTCGGCGCCAAGCGCACGGAGGAAGGCCTTTGCTTTGATGCCAACCTCGCGAATTTCTTCTGACGGTTGACTGAGCGCTGTTATTCCACCTCCTACACCGATAGTGAGAGAGTCAGGTCCCACCACCGCGGTCCGAATGGTCATGGCGAATTCAGCGCTGCCATCTACTCGCCAGACCCCATAGGTTCCGGAGTACAGGCCCCTCGGGTGGCCCTCCAGCTGCTGAAGAATTTCCACCGCACGTTTCTTGGGTGCGCCCGTCATCGAACCGGCAGGGAAGGTCGCCTCGAGCACATCCATCACGTCCAGCCCTTCTCGGACCTGGCCTGTGATGGTGCTGACCAGTTGGTGGACGGTCGCGTAGCTCTCGACAACCAAGAGCTCCGGGACCCGAACAGTGCCCGTCTCACACACTCGGGAGAGGTCATTGCGCATCAAATCCACAATCATCAGGTTCTCTGCCTGTTCTTTGTCACTCTGCAGCAACTCGTGGGCGAGGGCCTTATCCTCCGTGGGAGTGCTCCCGCGAGGCCTCGTCCCTTTGATGGGTCTGGTGCTGACCACTCCCTCTTGGGATAGCGACACAAAGGTCTCCGGTGAGGCCGACACGATCGCCACATCCCCCAAGCTGATCAGGGCTTGATGGTGAGTGGGGTTCGATTCGCGCATCACCCGGTGAAGATCCACAGGGTCGACAGCCCCTTGGAGGGTCAGTGACGTGGTGACACACAATTGGTAAGCGTCACCCTTGGCAATGAAGTCTTGGGCGATGCGAATCATCTCGAGGTAACGCTCCTCAGAGTCTCGCCACGACACCGTGCCCGAAGTGGAGAGGGCCCGGAGGGGAAGTGGAGCACTCGCCTCGAGAGCCTGGTCAATGCTGTCAGCCCACTCGGTGAGTTCATCAAGGGCTCCGAGCGAATAGGCAACAACCTCACCGGTGTCGTGAGAGATTGCCATCAGCTGAGTCACAACCAGGGCGCGTGGAATCGCCTTCTCCTGCGTCGAGACGCCCACAGTCTCGCCAGCGAGCTCGTAGGGCAAAACCATGTGAACCCCCAACGGAATTCCCTCTAGATCTCCAGAACCACCACGAGCCAGCTTCTGCCAGGCTCTGCGCACCTCCGCTCGCCAGGCGGTGGTGAGAGTCACAGGGGTTCCCTGCGCGATGAAAGACACCCCACTTCCCCGCTCGCCGTGGTGATCGAGCCACAGAGCATCAGCGCTCTCGCCACACACAGCCCGAAAGACTTCATGGGGCGTTGCACGGTGGCGCAAAGGATGCCTCGAAACGCCCTTCGTCATAGCCTTTAGCCTATGAGTCAGATTCTGTACCAGTTCTCTGAAGGGCATTTCGAGCCCTTGGAGTGGTGTGACCCGTCGCGCCAGAGCACCCTGGTGGCTGACTCATTTCGCCTGGAGGACGGTCGAGCCATCGCTGTCGAGCGCCACCTCCAGCGTTTCTCTGCCTCCGTTGCCGCACACACCGATGTCTCAGGCGACACTCTGGACGCTTTCCTGGCAGCGATACCTGGATTTCTGCCCGTCGAAGGCTCCTGGTTTCCCCGTCTAGAAGCAGTCGCCACTCCGGGAGGTGCGACGCTTCGGTATCGGCAACGCCCGGCGCCTGCCTGGGAAACAGAGGTGGTGATTGCTCGCGCACCGCAAGACCCGAGACGATACCCCCACCTGAAGGGACCAGACTTGGAAGCCCTCCTGGCGCTTCGCACCCAGGTGGCCCCGCTCGGAGCGCAGGAGGCGATTATCACCACCGCTGATGACATGCTGGTCGAGGGTGCCTACAGCTCCTTGATGATCTGGCGAGACGGCGACGTGGGGGCCACCTTCATTCCACCGTCAACCCCGCACCTCCCCGGCATCACAGAAGCACAGATGCGAGAAATTGCCGCGAGCCAGGGGCTCGAGGTGAGAGACCACAATCTCCTGGTCTCGGATCTCGAGGAAGCGGAGGTCTGGATTCTCAGTGCACTCCACGGGATTCGAGTAGCGACCAGTTTTGTGGCCGGTCCCAGGTTGACTGTGGCGCCCGGGCGCAGAGAACGGTGGCAAGAGCAGTGGCTGGCGCGCGCTCGTCCAGTGGGTAGCGCATAAGCAAGGCTCTTTCACACGTCGCTACCAATAGACTCCCCCGGTAATGAACGAAATCCTCGATGCAATCCTCGGGTTTATCGAGGACGTCCCCCCGGTGCTTCGCGTTGTCCTGACCGGGATTGCCATCATGCTGGAAACCAGTGTGCTGATTGGACTTATCGTCCCCGGAGACACCATTGTCTTGTTCTCGAGCACCGGTGTCACCACCGTCCTGGAGTTCATTTTCACCGTCGTGGCGGTCGTTGTCGGAGCACTCTTGGGGAGTTCTTTCGGTTTTTGGATAGGACGCATCTTTGGGCCCAAACTTCGCGGAAGCTGGCTAGGCGTTCGAATCGGCGAAGACCGCTGGCGCAAAGCGGACCGTTTTGTGAAAAAACGCGGCGGTATCGCCGTCTTTATTTCCCGGTTCCTGCCGGTATTCCACTCTGTCGTTCCTCTGACCGCCGGAATGTCCGTGATGCGTTACCGGTCGTTCATGAGCTGGCTCGCTCCCGCCTCGATCATCTGGGCGTTTCTCTATGTCTCGATTGGCTCCGGTGCCGCTGAGACCTATCGGGGACTCAAGGACACGCTCGACCAGGCCGGATGGATATTTATCGGCATTTTTGTCATCTCACTGCTTCTCCTCTTCATCATCAAGCAACTGCTCAATCGCTTTGCTCACGACGATGACGACGAAGGCACTGCTTCTTAACCCAGTGTGGGGATGGCCAGAAGCCACCCCCACACTTTTTGTTGGAGCCTTTAGAAGCCGTTAGCAGCCAGCCACTCCGTGGCAATCTCTGCAGCCGACATCTGGTCCTTCGTGCTCTGCAGGTTCAGTGCAACCAAGCCCTCTGGGGTCAGAGCGGCGCTGATCGGGTCGATGACCTCGGCAATGGCATCAGCAACATCGCTCGAGGCAATCGGCACCACGTTGGAGGCCAAGAAGAGTCCTTCAGGATCCGCCAAGGTCACCAAGCCAAAGTCTGCGATTCGGGGGTCCCCGCTGTAGACGTTGGCGACGTTGATAACGCCCTCCAGGAGAGCGTCCACGGTGATGTCACCGGTGGCATCGAACGCGACAGTCACGCCGTAGGTCTCGAGAAGTCCCTGGGGTCCATAGGGGCGCTCTTCGAGCTCAGGATTTCCGCCCAAGATGAGACCATCAACTCCGGAAAGATCCGCAATGCTGACCAATCCGTTGGCTGCAGCGAACTCCGCCGTCACGTTGTAGGAATCCTGGTCGGTCGCCGGTGACATGTCGAGGGCAGTAAGACCCTCAGGGAGGGCGGTAGCCAGCTCGGCATAGACCTCATCGGCCTGCGTGGCCATGGTGTCGGGTGCGTAATACTGCAACAGGTTTCCGGTGTACTCGGGGAACAGGTCCACGGCTCCAGACTCCAACTCAGGCAGGTAGGCGTCGCGCTGACCAATTTGGAACTGTCGCTCCACCTCGAAGCCAGCTCCCTCGAGCGCCTGAGCGTAAATCTCAGCGATGATCTCGTTCGAGTAGTAGGCCTGCGAACCGACCACGATCGGCTCATCAGAGGCTCCGCCTGCGGCGCAACCGCTCAACACAAGACCGGCGGTGAGAGTAAGCCCCGCCAGTCCAGTCATTCTTTTTCTCGTCATGA
>CAZPBS010000007.1:25401-30059 GCA_964584925.1 uncultured Microbacteriaceae bacterium | reverse complement strand
AGACCGGCGGTGAGAGTAAGCCCCGCCAGTCCAGTCATTCTTTTTCTCGTCATGATGATGTGTTCCTTTGCTGTGTTATCTCTTTTTCTGGGCTAGCGGCCGCCGGGGCCACTGGGGCCGTGCGAGACACTGAGTCTCTCGCACGGACATCTGAAAGGCGCCCTTGATGGACGCCACGGGGTGTCACCCACTTCGTTGCTGCGGCGAGCAAGACATCCAGGGTGAGCGCTACGACGACGATGACAAGCGCCGCCCCCATCGTTTGGTCGAACCGACGAAGGGGGATTCCTTGGATAATGTCATATCCCAGGCCACCGAGCCCAACATAAGCGACGAGTGTCGCGGTAGCCACGATCTGGAGGACAGCTCCTCGAAGCCCTCCGAGGAGCAAAGGGAGCGACAGCGGAATCTCCACTGTCCAGATGATTTGCCACTCCGTCATACCCTGCGCGCGGGCTGCATCGATGGTGGAGCGAGGTATCTGATGCATTCCGGAATAGGCTCCCGCCATCAACGGGGGAATTCCGAGCAACACAAGGGCCACGAGTGACGCGGTGACGCGCTCTGAGACTCCCAAGAGAAGGACAAGCAACAGGATGAGCCCAAAAGAGGGCAATGCGCGCGCAGCTCCAGTCAGGCCCACAACCCAGGTGCCTCCTCGACCGGTGTGCCCAATGAAATAGCCAATGGGCACCGCAATCACCGCTGCAATGAGGGTTGCGCCAAAGGTATAGACGAGGTGCTCCAGAGTCCGCTGGGGAATGGAGCCCTCGCCCTGATATTGCTCTGCGGAGAACAGCCACAAGAGGGCCTCGAGAACAAGATCCATTAGGCACCCGCCTGAGCTGGCTGTCGAGCCACGTGTGACCACGGGAGAATGACGCGGCCGAGCACCACCAGAAGAGCATCAAACAGGAGTGCCACGAGGAATGTCATGACGACACCGGTCATCACTTCCGGGATAATTCTGCGCTGGAAGCCATCGGTGAAGAGGTACCCAAGGCTCTGAATACCCACCAAGACACCCACCGTCACCAAACTCACGGTGCTGACCGCCACGACTCGCAATCCAGCGAGCAAAACCGGACCGGCGAGTGGCAACTCGACAGCAAAAAAGCGGCCCCACTCGGCATATCCGAGGGCCGTGGCGGACCGCAACGCTTGTGGCTCAATGCTCGAAAAGGCATCAGCCACCGTGCGGACCATAATCGCCACCGCGTAGATCGTGAGCGCAATGATGACATTGGCTTCAGAGAGCACTGAGATTCCGAGCAGCGGAGGCAAGATCATGAAGAGAGCGAGAGAAGGGATGGTGTACAAGATCCCCACGCCCCCGAGCACCAGTCCCCTGGTCGCGGGGAAGCGTTGAGCTAACCACCCAATCGGCACGGAGATGAGAAAACCCACAACAATCGGAATGACGGAGATGCGCATGTGATCGAGCGTCAAGGACCACACCAGTGAACTATTTGCCAGAAACCACTCCATGGCGTTAGCTCTCGCTGAGGCGACCAGCGACGCGGCCTGTGCCATCGACGACAATTTTCTGACCGGAGCGCTCCACCACCCGCAAAGACCGTGCACCACGATCAGCTCCGATGAAGGCCTCCACAAAATCATTCGCCGGATTCGCCAGAATTTCCTCTGGTGTTCCGTGCTGGACAACTTTGGCGCCCACCTCCAGGATCGTGACGTAATCCCCGAGTAGGAACGCTTCATCAATATCGTGGGTCACGAATAAGACGGTCTTGGCCAGTCTCCTCTGAAGCTCGAGCAGCTCTTGTTGAAGGTCGGATCGCACCAGGGGGTCCACCGCACCAAAGGGCTCATCCATCAACAAGATATTGGGGTCCACCGCCAAAGCCCTCGCAACGCCCACCCTCTGCTGTTGCCCACCCGAGAGTTGCGCAGGATAGCGATCGGCCAACTCGGGATCCAGTCCCACCGTGGCCATCAGCTCGTCAACCCGAGCCTCCCGCTCGCGCCGTGGAACACCGCGAAGCTTGGCGACGGTCTGGATGTTGTCAGCCACGCTTTTGTGCGGAAGCAAACCGCCACTTTGCATCACATAGCCAATCGAGCGTCGAAGCTCCACCGGATCTCTCTCCGCCACGCTGGTGCCATCAATGGACACAATTCCGGCGCTCGGGTCCACCATGCGGTTAACCATGCGCAACAAGGTGGTTTTTCCGCACCCACTGGACCCAACCAGAACTGTCACAGATCCGGTGGGCGCTGTAAGGGTGAAATCTTCAACAGCCACTGCCCCGCCGGGATATTCCTTGCGCACAGAGCTGAACTGAATCATGACTACTCTCCGCAGGGCTTTCGGGATAACCGGAAACCCCAGTCAATCAGCCCTCGCTCGATGATGCGACCCGAGAGTTGCTAACTCTCACGGGACGTTCAGGGAAGAGCGAGTGGCCTCACACGCGAAGGCGTCGATGTTAGAGGTCTTGAACGATGCTCTCGGCGACCCGGCGAGCCTCCGAGAGCACTGTGCTGTCCCCTCGATCGGAATGCATGAACGCTCTCCCGAGGAGCGCATCGGTGACATCGACGGCAGTTTCGATGGCCACCCTTGCCGGAGAGTCCAAGCGAACATCGTGCACCTCGTGCAGATAGTCCCTGATGACCGCAGCGATTTCTGCGTTACCTCCACGACTTCCTGTTAGTGGCCGAATATCGAGAACATCTCCTACTCGCAGAGAACGAAAGCCCTGTTCCTCCCGGAAAAACCGAATGAGGGTTTCGAGTGCGGTGGCGAGTGCTCCACTCACGGAGCTTGGATTGTCCCGCTCAAGGTCTGCGCGGAGCGCCCGGGTGGCTCTTTCTAGATTTCTTCCGGCCACAGCCTGGAGGACAGCGACGCGATCGGGAAAGTATCGGTACACGGTGCCAATGGAGGCACCCGCTCGCTCCGCGACCATTGCTGTGGTGAGCTGCTCGTAGCCCACCTCGTGCATCGTGTGACAGGCCGCATCAAGTAAAGCCCCCACCCTGGCAGCGCTGCGCGCCTGAACGGGCTCAACCCTAATGGGGGTTGAAGCCGAATAGTTGACGGGATTGTCGACGATGTTGATGGTGAACACACCCTTCTGTGGGATCACTGCGCTGACTAGGCCTTTGTGACCGGGCTCATGTGAATAATATTTAAAGTATGCAAAGGCAATGAGATCACCGCAAGCGTAGTGACTCCCGGGGCTCATCGCTGTCTGCGAAACTAACACTTGTGGATAAAGACCGCTCGAGCTTTTCCCCAGAACCAGCTGGGAAGGCCCACCGCGCATCCACACTGGAGGACTGGTTTCAGCACCGCCGAGCGCAGTGGGCCCGTTCTCGCGGACATACCACCCATGTCATGCCCTTCACTGGCTACGGTTCGGAGGGGTGGATACGTGTGCTTTCTCGAGTGTTGCTGCTGAAACCCCGCCCGAGTCGCACAGGCAAGCAACGCAAGGTCCGAGGCTGGCGAAGTTTCACCGGGGTGCCTGTGGCTGGAGCGCTCGTCAGGATTCAGATTGGTGACGAAGATTTTGAGGTCACTGCCGATCGCGGAGGGGTCATCGACCAGGTCATTCCTGTTGACCTGCCACCCGGATGGCACACCATCACCCTCTCCAGTGATGACTCTCTCCCCGTGACGGCAGACATTCGAGTGGTCTCAGAATCTTCGTCACTGGGCATCATCTGCGATGTCGATGACACGGTGATGGTGACCGCTCTCCCCCGCCCCTTGCTCGCCGCCTGGAACTCCTTCGTCCGCGACGAGCACGCGAGACGACCAGTACCTGGAATGGCAGTCCTGCTGGACAGGCTTCAACGCGATAACCCCGATACTCCGGTGATCTATCTCTCTACCGGTGCCTGGAATGTGGCGGCTACCCTGACGAGGTTCCTCTCCCGCCACCTCTATCCGCTGGGACCACTGCTCTTGACGGATTGGGGGCCCACTCATGATCGGTGGTTTCGCAGCGGTCGCGCCCACAAGCGGGCGAATCTCACACGGTTGGCCCGGGAGTTCCCCCACATCAAGTGGATTCTTATCGGTGACGACGGCCAGCATGACGAGACCCTCTACGCGGAACTTGCTATGGAGCACCCTGAGAGTGTTCGGGCCATCGCAATTCGGGAACTCCTGGCCCCCGAAGCCCTGTTTGCTGGTGGCCGCCGACACTTTGATCGAACCCACAACCCGGTGTCTATCCCCTGGGTTTCGGCCCCTAACGGTGCTGGACTTGCCTCTGAGCTGCGAAAACTGGGGATTCTCAAGGCTTAGGACTTTGATACCCCGGGGGGTATTTGATATAGTCGGAGGTATTCACTGCTTACCCAGAAAGGTCCCCCGTGAAGAAAATCCTCACCGCCCTCCTTCTCGTTTTTGGCGTTACTCTTGGCGTTGCCGCATGCTCCACAACTTCCCAGCCAGTGGGCTTGGCAGAGGAAACCGTGATCATTGACGTACGAACTCCTGGTGAATTCGCCAGTGGACACCTCGAGGGTGCCCTCAACATCGACGTCCAGTCCCCCGATTTTGCGGCTCAGGTGAGCCAGCTCGACCCGACCCAGGAGTACTTCATTTACTGCCGGTCCGGCAACCGTTCCGGTCAGGCCATCTCGCAGATGTCCAATATGGGCTTCACCAGCATGATCAACGG
>CAZPBS010000007.1:0-25301 GCA_964584925.1 uncultured Microbacteriaceae bacterium | reverse complement strand
GAGGCTTCATAGTGTGGCCAGAGTTCTTCGATGGCCTGCTCGTCAGTCTGGGCGATGTGGCCCGGGGAGTGCACACCAATGGGTTGCAAGGGTTTACCCAGCTGGTCAAGGGCTCGGTGGTAAAGCTCCACGTAGGGAACAAAGCGCTCGGGCGCTCCTCCGATAATTGCGAGCATCAGGGGGAAGCC
Source organism: uncultured Microbacteriaceae bacterium (assembly GCA_964584925.1). Lineage (GTDB taxonomy): Bacteria > Actinomycetota > Actinomycetes > Actinomycetales > Microbacteriaceae > Pontimonas. Next base: position 25,113 of record CAZPBS010000007.1, on the reverse strand, counting down.
ATAGCCCGCTGCGCGCACCACTGACTCAGGGCTTCCGCCCACGCCAACCCAGGTGCGCATGCTGCCAGAGTGTGATTTGGGGTAGACCTCCTGGTTGTCCAGCGGAGGCCTAATGCTCCCCTTCCAGGTGACCGGGGTTTCCTTCAACAACTCGGCGAAGAGATTAAGTTTCTCCTCAAACAAGACCTGGTAGTCCTCGAGCTTGTAGCCAAAGAGTGGGAATGATTCGGTGAACGAACCACGCCCCACGATGATCTCAGCGCGACCGTGAGAAAGGGCGTCAATGGTGGCGAATCGCTGAAACACTCTGATGGGGTCATCCGAGGACAGCACGGTCACTCCAGAGCTCAACACGATGCGCGACGTAGTTGTCGCAATACCGGCAAGAATCGTCTCCGGAGTGGAGATGGCGAAGTCATCGCGGTGGTGCTCGCCCAAGATAAAGGCATCAACACCCACCTCATCGGCGCGAACAGCTTCCGCGACCACATTGCGAATCACATCGGCGAAGGGAAGTGGAACTCCACCGGGACCATAGGTCACATCGCCAAAGGTGCCAAGGCCGAACTGGACGTCACTCATGGTTTCCCCTCCTGAATCACTGCGTGCGCTGAAAGTACCAGGTCACACTGACCGAATGACAGTAGTAACAGCTCCTCGGGGAGAAGTATTCCCTAGGGCTGGAGCCGAATAGTCGACCAGCCCTTGGCTTCCCGAACAAAACTGATGCGATCGTGCAATCGCGAGGTTCGACCGGCCCAGAATTCGATTCGCTGGGGCTCAATCAAGAAACCGCCCCAGGATTCTGGCCGAGGAATGGAATCCTCACCCTCAAAGCGAGCTTCCATGTCTCGCACTTTTGCCTCCAAAGCAGCCCTAGACTCAACCGGGCGCGACTGCTCGCTGGACCACGCTCCGATTTGTGAACCCCTGGGGCGGGTCTGAAAATATGCATCAGACACCTCAGGATCAGTCGGCGAAGCGTGACCGTAGATGAGAACTTGGCGGTGCTGGCGATACCAGGGAAATACCACCGAGACAGAGGGATTCGCCAGGAGAGCCAGACCCTTGCGAGAGCCGTAGTCGGTGTAGAAGTAGAGCCCGTGCTCATCGATACCGCGCAGAAGCACCGTTCGGGAGGAAGGTTCACCATCGGGGTCAATCGTGGAGAGAACCATGGCGTTGGGCTCATAGATCTCCGCCTCGTCAGCCTCCTTCACCCACAGACCAAGCTGCTCAATCGGGTCAGGCAGGAGAGCGCCCTCCTCGAGGGAGAGAGAGCCATAATCTTGGCGCTTCGAGAGAGGATCTGTCGTCACCGAGAACCTCCATCAATGTTGTGGACCTGAGGGGACTCGAACCCCTGACCCCCTGCATGCCATGCAGGTGCGCTACCAGCTGCGCCACAGGCCCCTGTGTCGAAAGCAAGGGAAAGCCTACTACAGCCCTTCCTGGGTGTTCGAGTCGTTCTCGAGGCCCAACCCAGCGGGAAGGGCGACGAGTGGACAATCGCGCCACAGGCGCTCCAACTGATAGTAGAGGCGCTCCTCTTCGTGGAAAACGTGAACGACAATGTCGCCAAAATCGAGCAGAATCCATCGGCCCTCACTCCGACCCTCCTGGCGTATGCGTTTTGCACCATCGCCCAGCAGGCGTTCTTCCACCTCATCGGCAATCGCCTGAACCATGCGCTCATTGCGTCCGCTGCAGATGAGGAAGACATCAGTGAGTGCGATGTGGTCGGAGACATCAAGCGCGACCAAGTCGGTCGCTAACTTGTCACTGGCTGCGGTGGCAGCGAGGACGGTGCGGTGCGAAGCGGTGTCGCTCGCGGTCATAAATTCCTTACCCCAGTCATTTAGACCAGTGTGTCAGTGAGTAGAGCTACAACGAGCACGACCACGGCTCCAATGCCTAAGACTGCCGCTCCGGTCGCGGTAAGGATCGCTGCAGTGCCCCATCGCACTCTGCGAACCAACAAGATATCCGTGTCATCACCCTGACCCGAGACGGCTTTTGAGGCGCGAATAGGTTGCGCCATAGCCGCGAGCTCTCCCGTGACATAGGCATCAAAACGCTCATCATCGTCCCGGTCTTCACGCATCGAGGGAATCGTCCCTGTTTCCGCCAACTGATTCGGCAACGTAATCTGACCGGTCACAATGACCTCACCGGTGTCGCCAATCGGACCCGACATATCAATAGTGGGCGTCACGGGAAGGATCAGCGAGCTAGTCGCCATACTGGCATCCCCCACCACCCGGCTAGGAAAGGCCGGGGCAACCGTGGGGGGCTCAGGCGCGGGTGGGGCGGGAATCGGAGGCAGGTCAATCGCCGGGCTCGTCGAGGGTGGCCCAAAGACCGGAGGAAGAGGCTCGGGCGGAGCGGGCGTCTCCTGAGGTGGAGCAGACTGCGTGACTTCGACGAGAGACGTGTCCTCCAACGCTGGAGATTCTGCCGGCTGCTGGTACTCAGTCGGAATCGGAATAACGCCCGTTTCTTCCAGCATCTTGCGCTCCCGGCGGGACATCGGAACGGGAGGACTGGGCGGAGCAGGCGAAGGGACAGGTGCTTGCACAGGAGAAGTGCTCTGGACCGGGGTGGGGATTGGTGGCTCAGCCTCTTCCGCAGCCCGGGCGGGAGGCGCCGCGGGAAGAAGGCCCTGCTCTTCGAGCTGGCGCCTTTCCCGTCTGGTCATCGGCTGAACCGAAGGAGTGTCTGTCACGTGAGATCCCGATAGAGGCGATGTTTGGCGATGTATTGAACAACTCCATCTGGCACGAGGTACCACACAGAGTTGCCTTCAGCGACTCGAGCACGACAATCCGAGGACGAAATCGCCAAAGCTGGCACCTCCAAGACTGTCACATGCTCGCTCGGGAGTGAATCGACCCGAAGATCATGGCCGGGCCTTGACACCCCGACGAAATGGGCCAGAGACGTCAGCTCAGGCCCCTCCTTCCAGGAAAGAACTGCCGCTATGGCATCAGCACCAGTGATGAAGAAAAGATCCGCGTTCTCAAACTGCTTCCGCACATCGCGGAGGGTGTCGACGGTGTAAGTGAAGCCGGGGCGATCAATATCCACTCGACTGACTCGGAACCGAGGATTAGACGCGGTGGCGATGACCGTCATCAGATACCGGTGCTCAGCCTCTGAGACCTGGGGTTTATCCGCCGGCTTCCCCGTGGGCACGAAGATCACTTCGTCGAGGTCGAGAGAGACCTGAGCTTCACTAGCTGCCACAAGGTGACCGTGGTGAATGGGGTCGAACGTGCCACCCATGATTCCAATGCGGGCGCGACGCGGTGAAGACATTACGTCCTAGTGGTGCGCAGAGGCGCTGCTGGTGCCCTGAGTTTTGTGACGATGACGATTCGCAACATTGCGGTAGCTGTAGGTCAACCACGCGAGAGCAAAAAAGCTCACCAGGAACGCGATTCCAAAAACCTCCGCCGGGAAGGGCAACTCATTAACAATTTCGCCCGAGGCAATGATGGTGTCGGTCATGGGATTCCCCGTGCTCCTTACTGTGGTTGTCGTCTGTCCCTAATCTACCGGTAGAACCTGCCAGGAACCTTTCATCTACCCGCGAACCTGTCCCTGACCGCGAATAATCCATTTGGTGCTGGTCAGTTCGGGCAAACCCATAGGTCCTCTGGCGTGCAGTTTCTGGGTGGAGATACCGACCTCAGCACCAAAACCAAACTCGCCACCATCGGTGAAACGGGTCGAAGCATTCACGATAACCGCGGCCGAGTCCACCTCGTTCAGGAATCGCTCGGCATTGGCCATATCGGCGGTAAGGATCGATTCCGTGTGGTGTGTGGAATAGATCCGGATGTGTTCCAAAGCCTCGTCCAAGCTCGCCACCGTTTTGAGCGAAAGGTCAAGGGACAAATACTCGGTGGCCCAGTCTTCTTCTGTGGCGGGGAGAGCATCGGGGACAATCGCCCGAATGGCCTCGTCGGCGTGCAGAGTAACGCCGGAAGCCTGTAAACGCCCGGCGATGGCAGGTACAAGTCCCAGCGCATCCTGATGCACCAACACCGTCTCGACCGAATTACACACACTCGGGCGCTGCACCTTGGCGTTATGAATGATTTCGGTGGCATCGTCACCTGACGCACTCGCGTCCACAAAAATATGCACGATGCCCGAGCCCGTTTCAATCACGGGAACGGTGGACTCGGTGACCACGGTCTCGATGAGGGAAGCAGAACCCCGGGGAATGAGAACGTCAATGTATCCTCTCCCTTTCATCAGAGCTTCCGCTCCCGCTCGCCCGAAGTCATCCACGGTCGCGATCGCATCCGCAGGTAGGCCCACCGAGGTCAACGCATCGCGCATCAGAGAAACCAGAAGTTTGTTGCTCTCCAGAGCCGCCGATCCACCCCGCAACACGACAGCGTTGCCGCTCTTGAGAGCAAGTGCGGCAATATCCACGGTGACGTTGGGTCGGGCCTCGTATATCGCGCCCACCACCCCGAACGGCACACGCACCTGGGAAACCTGCAGTCCATTCGGAAGAGTCATCCCGCGGATGACGTCACCGACGGGGTCGGGCAGAGACCGAACCACTCCCACAGAGTCGACTAGCCCTTGAACGCGCTCTGGTGTGAGCCGAAGTCGGTCCTGGAGGCTCGTTTCCATGCCCTCGTCAGCACCTCGCTTGAGGTCCACGGCATTCGCCTCCACAATCTGGGAGACATGAGTTCGAAGGGATTCCGCAATCGCCCCCAAACCCGCATCACGCACTGCAGACGATGCTGTGGTGAGGGCTCGGGCAGCGCTCTTCGAGCGCTCCAGTCGCTCACGAAGCTCAGGGGCGATGGTGGGTGTCGAGCTGGTCATGACGATTAGTGTAAGTCGACTGGCTCAAACCAGGTACCCCTGGCTTCCCCCGCGACAAGCGCACCAAGGGATTCAGTCGAGCTCAATATGGTCGGAATTCCCGCTGCGCGCGCCAGTTTGGCAGCACTCACTTTGGTAACGGCTCCCCCGGTCCCGACACTGTTCACGAGCGCTTCACCCAGCTCCACAGCCTCAAGAGAGTCGTCCCACCGCACCGTGTCGATCCGCTGAGCTCGTGGGTCCGTAGGTGGGTGGGAATACAACGCGTCAATATCACTGAGCAAGACGAGGAGATCAGCTCCCACAAGCTCACTGACGAGGGCGGCCAGACGGTCGTTGTCACCAAAACGAATTTCCTGGGTTGCGACCGTATCGTTCTCGTTCACGATCGGGATAATTCCAAGGCCCAACAATCGCTCTATGGTGCGGAGCGCATTGGTGCGGTGGGTGCCATTCTCTAAATCTCCCACCGTCAACAACACCTGTCCGGTGATGATGGAGTACTTCTCGAACAGCGCCTGGTACCGCGCCATCAGCAGGTTTTGGCCCACTGCCGCGGCAGCCTGCTGAGTCGCAAGATCCTGGGGACGATCAGTGAGCTTCAGAAACGGCGCACCTACCGCAATAGCTCCGGAGGACACCAACACGACATCGGACCCTGCCTGACGCCACGCTGCGAGCGCGTCAACAAGCCCGGGGACTTGGTGTTCGCGCTCCCCGCTAATCGAGGACGACCCGACCTTGACGACAACACGAGAGGCCTGGTGAGCTGAATCCCTAGTCATCATCAGAGAAAAAACCTGCCTTCTTTTCTTCCTCTAACTCTGCCCGTGCGCGGGCTTTCGCATCCATTCTCTCGTGGTAGCTCAGCTTGCGCTGGGCGCGAGTCGCGCGAGTGTTCTCCTCCAACCTGGGGTCTGTTCCCCGGGGGGCGGCCATCAGCTCGGCAGCGCTAGAGAGAGTGGGCTCCCAATCGAATATTTGGCCTTTGCCAGGCCCAATCATGACAGCAGCACCCGGAGTGGCTCCCGCTTTGAACAATTCTTCGTCAATCCCGATTTTCATCAGGCGGTCCGCCAAGAACCCGACCGCCTCGTCGTTAGCAAAGTCTGTCTGCTCGACCCACCGCTGAGGTTTCTCACCCAGGATGCGATAGAGGGGACCCTCCGTTCCACCCTCGACCACCACGGTGAACGGTGCTTCGTTGACTGCCCGCGGCCTGACAACAATTCGGGGAGGGTTCGCCGCCGCCTCCACCATCTTCTGTCGATGCTCGCTCACCAGCTCACCGAGTGCGTAGAGGAACTCCTCGAGACCAACCTTCGAGACCGTGCTGATGGGGAAGACCCTGTAGCCACGATCCTCCAGGTCCGCTTTCACAAGGTCAGCAAGATCCTTTCCCTCGGGGACATCTACCTTGTTCAGCGCAATCAGCTGCGGACGCTCAGTAAGGGGGACCTGGTCCTCACCCAAGGGATAATTCTCCAGCTCTTGAAGGATGAGATCTAAGTCAGTGAGTGGGTCGCGACCGGGATCCAAGGTGGCGCAGTCAAGAACATGCACGAGAACGCTGCATCGTTCGACGTGGCGCAGGAATTCGAGACCGAGCCCTTTCCCCTCGCTGGCGCCAGGAATAAGTCCCGGCACATCCGCCATGGTGAAGCGAACTCCGCCCGCATCCACAACACCCAGGTTGGGGTGCAGAGTGGTGAAGGGATAGTCGGCAATCTTTGGCGTAGCTTTGGACACCGCTGCAATGACACTGGATTTGCCGGCGCTGGGGAACCCTACGAGAGCCACATCCGCCACCACTTTGAGCTCCAGGTGAATATCACCCTCAAAGCCGTGGGTCCCCAACAGCGCAAAACCGGGCGCTTTCCGAGCGTTACTGGCGAGTGACTCGTTACCCAATCCACCTCGACCGCCTGAGGCCACCACAATGCTCATGCCGGGGCGATCCAGGTCGACCAACAACTCGCCCGCCTGGTCTCTCACGACCGTCCCCACCGGGACGGGGAGAATCACATCGGGTGCGCTCTTGCCGTGCTTGGAATCACCCTGACCGGGAGAGCCATTACCGCTCGTGCGGTGTGGGCGGTGGTGATAGTCCAAAAGGGTGGTGACCTGGGAGTCAGCAAGCAGAATGATGTCCCCACCATGGCCACCGTTTCCCCCATCTGGTCCGCCCAGCGGCTTGAACTTTTCACGGTGCACCGAGACGCAACCATGGCCACCATGCCCAGCAGACAGGTGCAAGATGACGCGGTCAACGAACGTTGTCATCGAATCACCTTCCTGTCATATGGCCACTAAGCGCAAAGGGCGAGCCGAAGCTCGCCCTCGCACTACAGTGTGGAAAATCTTAGGTGGCGGAGTCAACCACGGCGACAACTTTGCGGCCGCCCTTGGTTCCAAACTTCACTTCGCCTGCTGCGAGGGCAAACAGGGTGTCATCGTTGCCACGGCCCACGTTCGCACCGGGGTGGAAGTGGGTTCCGCGCTGACGCACGATGATTTCACCGGCTTTGACGACCTGACCGCCGAAGCGCTTCACTCCCAGGTACTGAGGGTTGGAGTCGCGACCGTTACGAGTCGAGGACGCACCTTTTTTATGTGCCATGAGCTAGCCCTTTACTTCTTCGTGATGCCGGTGACTTTGAGCTTCGTCAGATCCGCACGGAATCCCTGACGAGCCTTGTAGCCGGTCTTGTTCTTGTACTTCTGAATAACAATCTTGGGGCCGCGGAGGTCTTCAATAACCTCAGCGCTCACGGTGATCTTGGCAAGTTCCTTCTTGTCGTGAGTGACGGTGTCACCATCGACATAGAGAACCGGAGCAAGGGTCACCGACTTCTTTGCTTCAGCGGAAAGTCGGTCCACCGTAATGATGGATCCAACTTCTACCTTTTCCTGGCGCCCACCTGCGCGCACAACCGCGTAAACCACGATGAAACCTGCCTTGTTACCTAGAAAGTGAGGGTGCCACATGAAATTACGAAAACAGCACCGAGGGTCAAGAATAGACCATTGCCGGGCCCTGGGCAACCAGGATAGTCACGAGACAAATCCAGGACCCGGAAACTCACTCCCGACAGTGTTGTCCCCCCAGATCGACAACCCGAATAACGGCCCTCGGAGCGATTTGTTCGGCCGTCAAACCCTGGTATCTCAACGGGCTACTCTCAGGGTTCACCTCCACCAACAGAAATTTCCCATTGGGCGATAACCAGAGCTCCGAGGGAGCTCGTTACCCGCTAGTTGCTCGGCGACGGCGTTTCGACGTTCCTGGCGCGGGAGGTTCCGGGAGCGCTGCTAACACAGAGTCCAGGATTTCCGGCTTTTCCTTCGCCGTTTTCTTCGCGCCACGTGGTGTCTTTGCCGCCGGCGCCGTCTGATCTGCAGCAGGGGTTGACGCGTGCCCCACAGTGCTCTTCGCAATCTGAGCAATCGCGTTTCTCGCATCATCGGTGATCTGGTGTGGGGCCACGGCAGGCTGTGACGATCCCGACGACTTGCGCTTCTTCGAGGGCGCATTGTCCGAGCGCGACTTCGATACCGGCTCGTGGTGAACTAACAGGCCTCGACCTTGGCAGACTTCACACGATTCGCTGAAGGTTTCCAAAAGCCCCAGTCCGAGCTTCTTCCTGGTCATTTGAACGAGACCCAAGCTGGTGACCTCGGCGACCTGGTGCTTCGTGCGATCTCGTCCCAAGCACTCCATCAGTCTCTGCAGAACGAGGTCACGGTTGGATTCGAGAACCATGTCGATGAAGTCGACGACAATAATTCCGCCAATGTCACGCAAGCGAAGTTGGCGAACGATTTCCTCAGCCGCTTCGAGGTTGTTTTTCGTGACCGTTTCCTCGAGGTTTCCCCCAGAGCCGACAAACTTTCCGGTGTTGACATCGACAACTGTCATCGCTTCCGTGCGGTCAATCACCAAAGAACCACCGCTGGGCAACCAGACCTTCCGATCCAGTGCTTTGGCAATTCCTTCGTTCACCCGGTATTCCACGAAGGGATCAGCGTCCGCTGTGTACTCCTCCATGCGCGCAATCAGATCGGGAGCAACCTGCGTGAGGTACTTCTCAATCGTCTTGGCAGCGTGTGAACCAGAGATCACAATCTTCTGGAAGTCCTCGTTGAACACGTCGCGAATGATTTTGACCAGCAAATCAGGTTCTGAGTGCAACAGAGCTGGAGCCTGCGCCTTCTCTGCTTGAGCGGAAAGCTCCTGCCACTGCTGCTGCAAGCGCTCGACATCACTGGTGAGCTGCTCTTCGGTGGCCCCTTCAGCGGCGGTGCGCACAATGACACCCGCACTCTCGGGGAGAACCTGCTTCAGGATCGCCTTGAGGCGTGAGCGCTCCTTGTCGGGGAGCTTGCGCGAAATTCCGTTCATCGCGCCACCGGGCACGTAGACAAGGTAGCGACCGGGGAGGCTAATCTGGCTGGTGAGCCTGGCTCCCTTGTGGCCGACCGGGTCTTTCGTGACCTGCACCAGCACGGTGTCACCGGTTTTGAGGGCTAGTTCAATGCGACGAGGGCCAGTAGCTCCCCCTTCGGCGGCAGCTTCCCAGTCGACTTCGCCGGAATACAGCACGGCATTTCGACCACGTCCGATATCGACGAAGGCGGCCTCCATGCTGGGCAAAACGTTTTGCACCCGGCCGAGATACACGTTTCCGATCAGGCTGGATTCTTCGGAGCGAGCGACATAGTGCTCGACTACGACATTGTCTTCGAGGACAGCGATTTGGGTGCGATCTGTGGTCTCGCGCACCACCATCACCCGGTCGACGCTCTCCCGGCGAGCGAGGAACTCGGTCTCTGTGACAGTGCCACGGCGACGGCTTCCCTCCCGCCCATCACGGCGGCGCTGACGCTTTGCTTCGAGGCGGGTGGACCCTCGAACTTTCTGCGGCTGACCAGAGTCCCCAGATTCTGAGGGCTTCTTGTCCTCGACGAGTGGCTTACGGTTGGCTCGTGAGCGACGCCGGACGACCTTGTCACCCTCGGAGGTCTCGGAGCCTGGAGTCCAGGTGGGGAACAATCCGGGGTCTGGGGCTTGGAACACCAGGGACGTGGTGGTCTGAGCGACCGGCTTCTCAGCTTTTGCGCCGACAGATTTGGTTGTCTTTGGCTCTTTTTTCGCGGGGGGAGCCTTCTTTACAGGCTTCTGAGCGACGGCTTTTTTCGCGGCCGGAGCCTTCTTTTCGGGCTTACTGTCGTCTTCTTTTTTTCGTGTCACCATCGCTGGTGTACTCCTCACACATTCCCTGGCACCACTGGCTGGGAACACATTGCGCTTTGGCAATGCGCGCAAACACGCATTGAAAAAACTAGGTTGTAGGGGTTTTTCCCTGTATTCGGATGGTCATCCGAGAAATCTTGTGGTGGCGCTTCGTCGTCTCTGGCGATTGCGCTTGAACCAGTATCGCATACCGTCACCTAATTCTCACGGGGTGCTGTCATAATCAGCTCGTGAATTACCCCACCAGACGCGCGACCGGCATGGGCCTGTTTCTGATGCTGAGCGGTCTCGGGGGCTGGCTCACAGCACTGATCTTGGCCAGGGAGGGATACCAGCTCGCCCTCACCGGCGAAAAGCCCAGTTGCGATATCAACCCTTTCTTCTCGTGTGGGAATGTCATGCAAAGTTGGCAGGCCACACTCTTTTTTGACACCCCCAACCAGCTCTACGGAATTGGTGGGTATGCAGTGGTGGCCGTCATAGGTGCCGCCATGCTCACCGGATCAACTTTCAAGCGCGGTTTCTGGGTGCTCACGACGGTGGGGCTTTTCGCCGCCTACAGCTGGCTGATGTGGATGTTCTACCAAGCAGTGTTCGTCATTGGCTTCCTGTGCCTGTATTGCATGGTGGTGTGGGCAATCCACATGATTCTCTGGTGGGTGTTTCTCCCCTGGGCCATGAAGCAGGGAATGCTCGGGTCATCCCCTCGCCTGAAGAAACTGGGAGCTCAGTGGCTGCCCTACAGCTGGATTCTGATCGTGATCAACTACGCCGTCATCGGCTTGTCAATCATGATCCAGTTCCCGCTGCTTTTCTCGCTTTAGGCCTTGAACCAGAGCGCGAGCTCGCGCTCTGCGGTCTCGGGGGAATCGCTCGCGTGAATGAGGTTCTGCTGAACCGCTAAGCCCCAGTCGCGTCCCAGGTCACCACGAATGGTGCCGGGTGCTGCCTGGGTCGGATCGGTCGCCCCACAGAGCGAACGGATGCCCTCAATGACGCGGTGACCTGCCACTCGGATCGCCACAACAGGGCCAGACTCCATGAACGTCACCAGGGGCTCGTAAAAGGGTTTTCCCTCGTGCTCGGCGTAGTGCGCGCGCAAAAGATCCCTGTCTGGTTGAACCATCCGAATGTCCACCAGCTGGTACCCCTTGGATTCAATCCGGGACAGGATCTCTCCGGTCAGGTTTCTCGCAACACCGTCTGGCTTGATGAGAACAAGGGTTTCCTGGGGTGCAGACATTCAGCGGGCTCCTTCGTGTGACGTGTGAAGTCGAGCCTACTGGCTCGACTGGGGCTTGTTTCGATCCAGCATGGGGCCTCGAATTGCCCCAAAAACCCAAAAAGCAACAACAACGGCAAAAGACATTCCGATCGCGACGTCCCAGAGGAAACTCCCCAACAGGACGATTTGAACCAGGTGTCCCACGATTTGTGCCACGCGATAGCGCACGCTGCCATAGAGAAGGACCAGCACGAGGAAAGTCACCAGCGCACCCCCGAGCACCACTGGTCCGCTATACAGGCGGAGTCCATTCAGCACCAGGGCACCGAAGAAGACCACAATCATTTCGAGCCCGAGGGCGATCTGGAGCAGAGATTCTGTCGCGGTCTTCTCTCTCTTAGCCATCAGCTTGCCCTCCTCGAACTTCACCAATCAGCGTGATGGATCCGGTCACAATCACGCCGCCGTCAAAACCGGAGAGCTCTTTGGCTCGCTCAAGAGCGGAGTCCGAATCACCTCTCGAGTCCACGCGATCGGGCCCTGCAATAGCGGACACCGCGTCAGCAAGATCTGACACGGAGATTGCGCGATCAGACTGGGACTGTGTCACCACAAAGTGATCCACGACCGGATCCAGCGCCTCCACAATGCCAATGACATCTTTCTGCTGAAGGATTCCGAGGACACAGATCAATCGGGGGAAGCTAAACGACCCCATGAGTGCGCGGCAGAGCGCTTCAGCACTGTGTGGGTTGTGAGCAGCGTCCACAATGACAGTCGGTTGATGATCAATGACCTGCAAGCGTCCGGGACTACTGGAGAGCAGAATGCCATCCTCCACAACTTCCGCTCCCAGAGGAATCTCACCATTGCCGAGGAAGGACTCCACCGCGGCAATCGCCAACGCGGCGTTATCAGCCTGGTGTTCACCGAACAGCGGCAGACCTAGGTTTCGATACTCACCGGCAATGCCGGATACTCCGAGCACTTGACCGCCGACTGCTTGCTCGACACTGGTGAGGTGAAAATCTCGTCCCATAAGCCGCAGTGTTGCCTCGGAGAGTTCACACGCCCGAAGGATCTCCTCCATGGCGTCCTCGCTTTGCACCGCGCTCACCACACGAGATGCCGGTTTCACAATGCCGGCCTTGGTGCGAGCTATCTCTCGGATGGTGTCTCCCAAGAATTCGGCATGGTCCATCGCTATCGGGGTGAGCACCGCGACATCGGCGACCACCACGTTGGTCGCATCCCATTCGCCCCCCATTCCCACCTCCACGACCGCAACGTCGACAGGAGCATCGGCGAAACTGGCGAAAGTCAAAACGGTGAGAGCTTCATAGAAAGTCAGGGGAGGTTCTGAGTTGGCCAGAAGTTCCGCATCCACCATCTGAAGGACCGGCTCAACATCAGCCCAGTTGTCCGCCAGCATCCGATCGGTAATGGCTTCGCCATCAATCATGATGCGCTCGTTCAACCGGTGAAGATGGGGAGAGGTCATCAACCCCACCCGGAGTCCGTGGGATCGAAGAAGGCTGTCGGTGATGCGTGCTGTTGATGTTTTCCCGTTGGTTCCAGCGATATGAATCACGCCGTACATACGCTGCGGGTCGCCCAACAATTCGACCGCGCGCCTAGTCGCCTCGAGTCTCCGCTTGGGAGTTCCCTCGCCAATCCGCGCGAAGAGGGCTTCCTCCACTGCGGCGGCGGCCATGCGGTCGTCAGAGGGAAGGTCAGACACTCTGTGACACTTTCACACGAATCTTAGAGTTCTCCCCCACGGCTAAAGCACCCTCGGTATCTGCCAACTCGGTGAACTCAATGCCCAGAGATAAGGTCTCCGAGGCGATGAGGTCCTGGTGGGCGCGAATGGCATCTCCTGCAACTTCGTCGACCTCGAGCACTGTCTGAATCCGATCGGACACCTCCAAACCGGCGTTCTTCCGCTCCTGTTGGATAGCACGGATGACATCGCGGGCGAGCCCTTCGGCGGCAAGCTCCGGTGTCACGGTGGTGTCCAACAGGACGAAGCCACCACTGCCGAGGAACTGAACTGCGGTGTCCTCACCCTCAGAGGTGAATTCGAGAACGTACTCGCCCTCCTCCAGAGCAATACCAGCGACGGTGACGACACCGCCCTCGAGCGACCAGTCGCCAGCTTTAGCTGCCTGAATGATGCTCTGCACCTGAGATCCCACGCGAGGGCCAAGGACCCTCGATTGCGGGAGGAGTTTCTTACCGATGCCCAGCTCCTTCGCAACCTGGTCATCGAGCTCTCTCGTGGCGACCTCTTTCACATTGAGCTCGTCCGCCAAGATGTCGAGGAATCCCTCGACCCCGGCAACCCCCTCCGTCACGATTGTCAGAGTGTTCAGGGGCAAGCGCACCCGAAGACCATGGGCTTTTCGCAGAGCCAAACCGGCTGAGGCAACATCACGGACTGTGTCCATCGCGGACACCAAATCGTCATCACCGGGGAATTCTGATTCCTCAGGCCAATCGGTCAGGTGGACACTCTCCCCACCGGTGAGTCCGCGCCACACCTCCTCGGTGACCAGGGGTGCGAGCGGAGCGGCGAGCCGGGAGATTGTTTCCAACACCGTGTAGAGGGTGTCCAGAGCATCCTTGTCGGAGCCATCCCAGAATCTTTCCCGCGAACGTCGGACGTACCAATTGGTGAGAACATCCGCAAAGTCCCGGAGGGCGGCAGCAGCCATCGGCGAATCCAACGCCTCGAATTCCTGGGTCGTCACCTGAATCAGGTTTTTCAGCTTTGCCAGGATGTAGCGATCGAGCACATGGGAGGAATCCGTGCGCCACACCGGAGTGTGGTCGCCGATATACAAACTCAGGAAGTAATACGTGCTCCAGTAGGGCAGCATGAATTGGCGCACCGCTTCTCGGATGCCCTCCTCGGTGACGACCAGGTTTCCACCCCGGATGACGGAGCTTGACATCAGGAACCAACGCATGGCGTCGGCGCCATCGCGCTCAAACACTTCGGACACATCGGGGTAGTTCCGAAGACTCTTCGACATCTTCTGACCGTCAGAGCCCAACACGATGCCGTGCGAGATGACCTGTTTGAACGCGGGGCGATCAAACAGGGCTGTCGCCAAAATATGCATCGTGTAGAACCAACCGCGGGTTTGTCCGATGTACTCCACGATGAAGTCCGAAGGATTGTGGGAATCAAACCAGTCGTGGTTCTCAAACGGATAGTGCACTTGGGCAAAGGGCATGGACCCGGAATCAAACCAGACATCCAAGACATCGGGGATTCGGCGCATCATCGACGCGCCACTCGGGTCATCGGGGTTGGGTCGCACCAACTCGTCAATCGCAGGCCGGTGAAGATCTTCAGGCTTCACCCCGAAATCACGCTCGAGTTCCTCGAGTGAGCCATACACATCAATACGGGGGAAGTCCGGGTTGTCGCTCTTCCAGACCGGAATCGGGGAGCCCCAGTATCGGTTGCGGGAGATTGACCAGTCCCTGGCATTCGAGAGCCACTTCCCAAACTGGCCATCTTTGACGTTGGCCGGAACCCAGGTGATCTCTTCATTCAACTCGAGCATGCGGTCACGAATCTCGGTGACCCGAACGAACCAACTGGACACCGCTTTGTAGATCAGGGGGGTGCGACAGCGCCAGCAGTGCGGATAGGAGTGGTCATAGGAGCGCTCAGCAAACAGTCGCCCACTCGAGCGGAGGAGACCCGTCAACGTCTTGTTGGCGTCAAATACTTGCAAGCCCGCCACATCGGTGACTTGCTCCAGAAATCGCCCCGCGTCATCGACGGAGATGACGACCGGGATTCCCGCTTCGGCGCAGGTGACCTGGTCATCTTCACCATAGGCCGGTGCCTGGTGGACGATGCCGGTGCCCTCCCCTGTGGCGACATACTCTGCCACCAGAATCTGCCACGCGTTCTCAAGACCCCAGGCTTCCCGGTCCGCGTAATAGTCAAAGACTCGTTCGTAGTGGATTCCCCCGAGCTCAGAGCCTGGGATGCGTCTCGTGATGGCCGCCGTCGCGTCTGAGACCTCCGTGTAGCCAAGCTCCTTGCGATAGTTCACGATGGTGTCCTCCGCGAGGAGGTAGGTGGCGCCAGGGTGGATAGCGTCTGGCCCGGCAGGGACCAGGGCATAGGTGATTTCTGGCCCGACCGCCAAAGCAGCATTCGTGGGAAGGGTCCACGGGGTGGTCGTCCAGGCCAGAGCCAGCACTCCCTCGAGCTGGGCAGCCTGAGCCTTCTCGCCATGAAGCGGGAACGTCACTGTCACAGATTGGTCTTGACGTGGTTTGTAGACGTCATCATCCATCCGCAACTCGTGGTTGCTGAGGGGTGTTTGATCCCGCCAGCAATAAGGCAAGACCCGGTAGCCCTCATAGGCAAGACCCTTGTCGTGAAGCTGCTTGAAGGCCCAAATGACGCTCTCCATAAAGGTGATGTCGAGAGTCTTGTAATCGTTCTCGAAGTCAACCCAACGGGCTTGACGGGTCACATACTCCTGCCACTCCTTGGTGTAACGCAGAACGGAGTCTTTCGCGGCCTGGTTGAAGGCTGCGATACCCATCTCCTCGATTTGGCTCTTGTCGGTGATGCCCAGCTGACGCTCCGCTTCGAGCTCGGCTGGCAACCCGTGAGTATCCCAACCAAAACGTCGGTGGACCTGCTTGCCCCGCATGGTGTGAAAGCGGGGGAAAACGTCTTTGGCGTACCCGGTGAGGAGGTGACCATAGTGAGGCAACCCGTTGGCAAAGGGCGGCCCGTCATAGAAGACCCACTCGTCGCAACCTTCGCGCTGATCGATGGACTTCTGAAAGGTGTTTCCTGCTTTCCAGTCCGCAAGAACCCGGTGCTCGATCTCAGGAAAGGAAGGACTGGGCTCCACAGAGGAACCAGGAAGGTGACGGGGGAAAGCCATGGGGTTATCTCTCTGACACAGGTGGGTTAGGGCTGCGAGGACGCATGATGTCTCACGCGCGGTACCACCTCGCTTGCTTAGACATTCTCTAAGCCACTCACTGTCAGGCGATGACGGGCCAACCCGACCGGTTCTACTGGGAATCAGTGATTCTGTTCTTCCGGCAGCTCACCGGTGATGGCCGGATCAGTGCTGTTGGGAACAGTCTAGAACAGGGTTGCCACGCTGCGGGAGTCGAGCGCTTCGCGAATTCGGCCAAGCCCCTCCTCGAGAGCGTCGCCAAGTTCAACCCGGGGTGCCTGATGAGTAGCCCACTGGTTCAGAGCCCCCACCAGGGCGCCCAGGACAATCCACACATCGGATGCTTCAACCCTCGAGCCCGCCAGGATCCGGCGCAGTCGCTCGAGACGGATTCCGGCGCTGGCGGCAAGGTCTGCCCCCAGTCCCATCGCCTCACTCTGCGTCACGACCAAGGGAATCCGGTCCCGAGGGTGCTCTACCGCAACGGCTCGCAGCGCATTGCCCAGGTGGCCAGAGTGCTGAAGATAACGCTCAACACCGGCAAGTGCGAGGTCAGCATCGACCCACAAGACATCGGATTTGCTGGAGAAATAGTTGAAGAACGTTGCCCGGGAGATTCCTGCACGCCGGGCAATGTCGTCAATACTGGTGCCCTCGTACCCCTGTTCGAGGAAGAGCTCGTGGGCAGCATCGTCCAGTGCAGCGAGGGATGACGTTTTGGGTCGACCGCGATCTCTGGCTGACATCTTGTCCCCTATAGTTGAAGTAGTGCGCAATTTTTGTACTCAGTCCAATAAATAACTACTTTAGCGGAGCTCCAGGAGGAACCCCATGATTCAGACCGATCCGGTAATGGCCAGGAAAGCCAGATGGGCGTCCCTCGTCGGGACGTCACTGGAGTCATATGACTTCTACATTTACGCCTACTTCGCAGCATTTTTCGTCGGGCCGCTGTTCTTTGATCCGCTCGGCGGCTTCGGTGGAACTCTGGCAGCTTTCCTCTCGATCGCCTTGGCCTTCATCATCCGGCCCGTCGGTGCGATTCTGTTTGGACACATTGGTGACCGCATCGGTCGACGCAAGACCCTGATCGCCACCGTGACCCTGATGGGTGTTGCCACGGGACTCATTGGTGTTCTTCCTACTTACGACCAAGCAGGCTGGTTTGGTGCTGCGATCCTCGTCGTCCTGAGGCTTCTCCAGGGAATCTCGATGGGTGGAGAGTGGGGTGGGGCAATTCTTGTTGCCACCGAGCACGAATCTGGCGCCAAGCGAGCCTTTGCCGCGGCGATGCCCCAGTTGGGCTCGCCCATTGGTTCTATCCTGTCGGCCACCGCCTTCATCTGGTTGACCCTCGCGCTCACGAACGAAGAGATCGTGGAGTGGGCCTGGAGATTGCCGTTCTTGACCGCCATCCCGCTTCTGCTGGTCTCGCTTTACTTGCGACTTGCCATCACCGAGACTCCGGTCTTTGAGGACGTCGTCAAGCGCGAGCGTCGACCACGAGTTCCCTTCTTCACACTGCTGAAGGAGCAGCCCGTGGCGATTTTCATCGCAGTCGCTGTCGCACTGCTCGGAATTGGGTCCTACTCCCTCATGAACACCTACACGATCAACTACGGTGTGGTGCAGTTGGGCTTCCAGTACTACGAACTTCTCATTGCTACCACCATCGGTGGTCTCCTACAGCTGATCACAATTCCGCTGTTTGGGGCATGGGCGGTGCGCATCGGATCCGCCAGCGTCGTCGCGTGGGGGGCGCTGGGGACCCTGTTGGTCGCCTTCCCGATCTATTACTTCCTCCAATTCGCCAACTTCGGTGTTCTGGTCGCGATGATGTTGATTGGTGGAATTCTTCCCACCATGAGTTGGGCGGCACTCGGAGGGGTTTATAGCGACCTCTTCGACGAGCGCTACCGCTATTCGGCACTCGGATTCTCCTACTCGATTGCAGCGGTCGTCTCAGGCTTTGTGCCTGCGGTGACCCTCACCATCGGGCAGGCAACCGGGAACGTGTGGTGGCACCCCGCCATCGTTCTCGCAGGGCTCTCCCTTATTACCTTGCTCGCAACCCTGCAGGCAGGGCGCATGGCTCGAAGCAACCGAGAGCCCGCCTACGCCAGGACGGGCAACTAAGCACTGACACAAAGGTGGTCTGGGTTTCTCGTCGAAACCCGGACCACCTTTTGTTTTGTAGCATGGGAGCACCAACAAGGCACAGTGGACGCGGTGCCGCCTATAGCGAAGAAGGTTGCCCATGAGCGGATCGATTCCTGACAAACCGGCCCTCGAGGGACTCGAAGAAGTCTGGGGTACTCGCTGGGACGCTGAGGGCACGTATCGCTTCAACCGCGAATCAGCTCTCGCCCGCGGAAAAGACCACCTTTTTGCCGTAGACACCCCTCCCCCGACGGCGTCGGGAAGTCTCCACATTGGTCACGTCTTTAGCTACACCCATATGGATTTGCAAGCGCGCTACCAGCGCATGCTGGGCAAAGACATCTTCTACCCCATGGGATGGGACGACAACGGTCTCCCCACCGAACGCCGCGTTCAGAACTACTACGGCGTCCGATGTGATCCCTCGCTTCCCTACGAGACTGGCTTCGTTCCGCCGCTGCAAGCTGGCGCCACCACTGATGGTTCCAAGCCCGGTGATCAGATCCCGATTAGTCGACGCAACTTCATCGAGCTCTGCGAAAAGCTCACGGTCGAGGACGAGAAACAGTTTGAGGATCTCTGGCGCACGCTCGGGTTGAGTGTTGACTGGTCGCTGACCTACCGCACGATTGATGACAACTCTCAATCGGTTGCCCAGAGCGCCTTCCTGAAGAACTTGGAGAGGGGCGAGGCCTATCGCGCGGATGCTCCCACCCTGTGGGACATCACCTTTCGTACCGCAGTAGCCCAAGCAGAGCTGGAGGACCGCGAGCAGCCCTCCGCCTATCACAAGGTGACTTTTCATGGCGTGGGGGGTGACGATGTCACCATCGTCACCACGCGGCCCGAACTCATTCCCGCTTGTGTGGCACTGGTGGCTCACCCGGATGATGAGCGCTACAAACCTCTTTTTGGGACCACGGTTACGTCTCCGCTGTTTGGTGTTGAGGTTCCGATTGTCGCTCACCACCTGGCCCAGCAGGACAAGGGCACCGGTATCGCGATGGTCTGTACTTTTGGTGACGTCACCGACGTGATTTGGTGGCGGGAGCTCTCCCTGGACACCCGCCCCATCCTTGGCAAAGACGGACGCATCATCGCCGAGACACCCTCATGGATTAGCTCTCCAGCAGGGTCAGAGGCCTATGCACAGCTGGCGGGAAAGACGGTGTTTAGCGCCAAGGCAGCCATGGTCGAGATGCTCCGCGAATCTGGCGATCTCCAGGGGGATCCCGACCCGATGGTGCACCCCGTTAAGTTCTTCGAAAAAGGTGACAAGCCTCTGGAGATTGTCACCACTCGCCAGTGGTATATCCGAAACGGCGCACGCGATGAGGATCTGAAGCAGCGTTTGCTCCAGCGCGGCACCGAGGTCGCCTTCCACCCTGATTTCATGCGAGTTCGGTACGAGAACTGGGTCAATGGCCTTTCTGGTGACTGGCTGATCTCGCGCCAACGATTCTTTGGCGTCCCGATCCCCGTGTGGTACCCCCTGGATGATCAGGGCAACCCTGTGGAGGGTGAGGTCATCACGCCATCACCTGATCAGCTCCCCGTGGACCCCTCCAGTGATACTCCTCCAGGCTTCAGTGAGGACCAGCGCGGAGTGGCTGGTGGGTTCATTGGCGAGCTCGACATTATGGACACCTGGGCAACCTCCAGCTTGACCCCCCAACTCGCGGGAGGTTGGGGCCGAGACGAGGAATTGTTCTCCCTGGTATTCCCCTATGACCTGCGCTCACAGGGGCAGGACATCATTCGCACCTGGTTGTTCTCCACAATGCTCCGCGCCGAGCTAGAGCACGGAAGCATCCCGTGGAAAAATGCCGGCATTTCGGGCTTCATCGTGGACCCTGATCGCAAGAAGATGTCGAAGTCCAAAGGCAACGTCGTTACCCCACAATCGATGCTGGATGAGCACGGTTCTGATGCTGTCCGATACTGGGCAGCTTCTTCCCGGCTCGGAACCGATGCCGCCTTTGACCCCCAAAACCCGAAGCAGATCAAAATCGGTCGCAGGCTTGCGATTAAGGTTCTGAACGCCGCCAAGTTTGTCTATAGCTTCGAGGGCGCTACCGGTGAGGTCACCCACCCGCTGGATCTCGACATGGTGAGCGAGCTAGGTCGAGTGATCACCGAGGCCACCACGGCCTATGACAGTTTCGATCACGCGCGAGCGCTGGAGGTCGCCGAGTCGTTCTTCTGGACCTTCACCGATGACTACCTCGAGCTGGTCAAGGACCGCGCTTACACGGGAGAGCCAGCGGATCGCGGCAGCGCTGTGACCGCATTGCAGCTCGCCATTGACGCTCTGGTTCGGCTTTTCGCTCCCGTGATTCCCTTTGCCACCGAAGAAGTCTGGTCGTGGACCCATGAGGGCAGCGTTCACCAGGCCCCTTGGCCCACCACCCACGAGCTCCCCGACACCTCAGGCGAGTCCCACCGAGGACTCCTGGCACTCGCCAGCGAGGCACTGATCACGATCAGACGATCCAAGACAGATCAGCAGGTCGCCCAGAAGATGCCAATCCTTCGAGCAACGCTCAGCGCGCCGGCCCTCCTGCGCCTGGCAGAAGGTGACGTGCGGGCGGTCGGCAAGATTCAGTCAGCAACATGGGTCGACTCCGACACCGTAGGGATTAGCGACATCGAGTGGGGCTCCCTCGATGAGTGACACAGCAACACCTGTCGTGCGGCCGGTGACACGGGAAGATCGCGAGCGCTGGCAAGAGCTCTTCCTCGCCTACGGGGTTTTCTACGAGGAGAATTTTCCCCCTGAGGTCGTGGAGGGAGTATGGGCATGGCTGATGGAGGAGAACCATCCGCTTCGTTGTTTTGTGGCGGAAGTGGATGGGCAGGTCCAAGGCTTTGCGCACCTGCGCTTCCAACACGACACCTTCACCGCCGGTGCTGGATGGTTCCTGGATGACCTCTTTACCGATCCTGACGCGCGAGGTGGAGGGGTGGCCACCGCGCTGATATCAGCACTGGATGACTATGCCAGCGCCCACGGAGGCGGAACACTTCGGTGGATTACCGCCTCGAACAACGATCGCGCCAGGCGCCTCTATGACACTCTGGCGACCCCCACAACGTGGGTCACCTACGAGAGAGAAGTGGGTCAGTAATGCAACTGGGAAGTCGATTTTCCGTTGGGCAGACCCCTCGCTCTATCCCCAGTGACCTAGCCGAGCGTATTCAGCAGGTCGAGGACTCCCTCAGCGAGGACGAACGAGCAACGCTGCGATGGACTCTGACCTGGCTAGAGAATCGCCCGGTCGTGGAGCTCGATAACGGGGTAGTTCTTCGCGGTTAGGCGGACTTTTCTCGCCTGGCAGCCGGCTTTTGCACCACGACAGGTGGAGCTTTCCGCAGTACGGCGTCGCGGGTTATCACCACACGCTCGATGGAATCGTTCGAGGGAATGTCGAACATGATGGGTCCGAGGACCTCTTCCAAAATGGCCCGGAGCCCTCGGGCGCCGGTTTGGCGCTCGGAGGCGAGATCGGCAATCTCTTCGAGAGCTTCCTTCTCGAACTCGAGCTGGACGCCATCCAAAACAAACATGCGCTGATACTGCTTGACCAGAGCGTTCTTGGGACCGGTCAGGATGTCAATCAACGCTGACTGGTCCAGAGGCGCCACTGTCGTGACCACGGGCAGGCGACCGATGAACTCAGGAATCAGGCCGAACTTGTGGAGGTCTTCAGGGAGAACTTGGCTGAACAGGTTCTCTTGTGCGTTTTTGCTGTGCAGGGGGGCTCCAAACCCAATCCCGTGGCGACCCACGCGCTGGGAGATGATCTCCTCCAAGCCTGCAAAAGCACCCGCAACGATGAAGAGAACGTTGGTGGTGTCGATCTGAATGAACTCTTGCTGGGGGTGCTTCCGTCCACCCTGGGGTGGGACAGCGGCAACCGTGCCTTCCAAAATCTTCAGCAGAGCCTGCTGGACACCCTCACCGGAGACATCACGAGTAATTGAGGGGTTCTCCGCTTTACGAGCAATCTTGTCGACCTCATCGATGTAGATGATGCCCATTTCGGCACGCTTGACGTCGTAATCGGCGGCCTGAATGAGCTTCAGCAAGATGTTTTCGACATCTTCACCGACATACCCAGCCTCGGTGAGAGCGGTCGCATCTGCCACCGCGAAAGGAACATTGAGGCGCTTGGCCAATGTTTGAGCGAGGTAGGTCTTTCCGCATCCGGTCGGACCAATCAGAAGAATGTTGCTCTTCTGGATGTCGATATCGTCGGAAGAATCCACGGCGTGCGGTGACGACGCTGCGCGGACTCGCTTGTAGTGGTTGTAGACAGCCACCGACAGGGACTTTTTGGCGTCCTCTTGGCCGATGACATACTCCTCGAGGAAGTCATAGATTTCCTGAGGCTTAGGTAATTCAAAGTCAGCGCTAACGGTCTCACGACCCTCGGATTGGCGCTCGTCGATGATCTCGTTACAGAGCTCCACACACTCGTCACAGATATAGACGCCGGGCCCAGCAATCAGCTGCTGAACCTGCTTCTGGCTCTTACCGCAGAACGAGCATTTGAGAAGCTCGCCTGATTCTCCGGTGCGTGCCATGAGAAAACCTCCGCTAGAACATTGGTCAGCAACTCCTTGGAGCTTACCTTTTGAAGCTTTCACCCTGGCGGACATTCCACAGGCCAACCCGGTGTGGCGAGATTAGACTGCAGTTCTCATGACCCTGACATCCAGCGCTTTACGTCGCCTTCCTCTTATGGGTGTAGCTCTCCTCGGTGCGCTGCTTTTCGGCGCTTCCCCGGCCGTGGCTCACAATGTCGTCGAGGACCGCACCCCAGCACCTGGCTCCACTGTGACCGAGAGTCCCGTCGATATTTCCCTCACCACCAATGACATATTCCTCGACCTCGGTGGTGACGCCAGCGGGTTTGGTGTGGTGATCCTCGATAGTGCGGGTCTTTACTTCGGCGATGGCTGCGTCTCCGTTATCGAGAGAACGATGAGCGCTAGCGCCGAACTCGGCGCGGCCGGCACCTATGAGATCACCTACCAGTTTGTCTCCGCTGATGGCCATAGCCTCTCGGAGAGCTACGAGTTCGACTTTGCCCCCAATGCCTCCCACACGCCCGCTCTGGGTTATGACACTCCGGCGCAGTGCGGGGTGCCACGAGACACCCCCACGGTGGAAGTAGACACAGCCGTCACCTCCACCCCGATTGCTAGCGAAGACATCGTCACAGAGGAAGCCCCTGGAGACCCGATTTTGATCGTCGGGTTTTTGAGCATCGTCAGTATCGCGGTGGTCGTGTGGATTATCTGGCGAGTCCGCCAGAAACACAACGGCGACTAGCTTGCAGCGACGGCTTCAGGGCCCTTGGCGGGAGTCGGGTTTCCCGCGGACTTACGAGTCGAGAGAACCTGATCGATCAAGCCGTACTCCAGCGCTTCTGGAGCAGTGAGGATCTTGTCACGATCAATGTCGCGGTTGACCTCTTCTACGCTCTTCTTCGAGTGGCGAGAGAGAGTCTCCTCCAGCCATTCGCGAAGGCGAGCAATCTCCTTGGCCTGAATTTCAATGTCCGAAGCTTGTCCGCGACCTGCTTCCCCCATCATCGGCTGGTGAATGAGGATGCGAGAGTTGGGCAGAGCCAAGCGCTTACCAGGTTCACCACCGGCAAGAATCACGGCTGCCGCCGAGGCTGCCTGACCCAAAACAACAGTCTGAATCTGCGGGCGAACGTACTGCATGGTGTCGTAGATCGCCGTCATCGCGGTGAAAGATCCACCGGGAGAGTTGATGTACATGACGATGTCACGGTCAGGGTCCTGGCTCTCCAGAACCAGAAGCTGCGCCATGACGTCATCTGCGGAGGCGTCATCGACCTGAACACCGAGGAACACGATGCGGTCTTCAAACAGCTTCGCGTAGGGGTCTTGGCGCTTGAAGCCGTAGCTGGTGCGCTCTTCAAAGCTCGGCAGAATGTAACGGCTCTCGGGAGCCGATGCCGACACACCTGACTGGGGGGTAATCATCTCCATGAGTTTCGCCTACTTCTTCTTGCCCTGGTCAGTTCCTCCGCCACCGACAACGTCGCTGGCGGAGGCGCGGATGTGGTCAACAAATCCATACTCGAGTGCTTCATCAGCCGAGAACCAGCGGTCGCGGTCACCATCAGCCATGATCTGGTCCACTGTCTTGCCGGTCGCTTCTGCAGTGATCTGAGCTAGACGCTTCTTCATGTCGTTGATCAGGTGAGCCTGGGTCTGGATGTCACTGGCTGTTCCACCGAACCCGCCGTGGGGCTGGTGCAAGAGCACACGAGCGTTCGGGGTGATGTAGCGCTTGCCCTTCGTGCCGGCTGTCAGAAGCAGCTGTCCCATCGAGGCGGCCATGCCGATTCCCACCGTGACGATGTCGTTGGGAACGAACTGCATGGTGTCATAAATTGCCATACCGGCGGTGATGGAGCCACCGGGAGAGTTGATGTACAGGTAGATATCGCTCTCGGGGTCTTCCGCCGCAAGCAACAGAAGCTTCGCGGCAATCTCGTTCGCGTTGTCATCGCGAACCTCAGAGCCCAGCCAAATGATGCGATCCTTCAGCAACCGATCAAAAACATTGGGTTGCATCATGGTTTCTGCCATGGTCACGGTGGTGTTCTCCTCTACGGATTCAAAGC
>CAZPBS010000006.1:3143-37480 GCA_964584925.1 uncultured Microbacteriaceae bacterium | reverse complement strand
TCGTTGCGCTGCTCGCTCAACCAGGGACCACCGGACACGTCAACAACCTAGCAGTGTCGTAACAGGGAGACACGGAGGCGGAGCTCCCAGAGAATGTGGTCCACAATAGTGAGGTTCATCTATTCACCTCACCTTAACTTCAAGGAGAAACATGTCTGCTTCACAGCGTCTGCGCCGCCTCGGCGCTCTCGTCGGTGCAAGCGCGCTGTTAGTGTCCCTGGCTGCCTGCTCGTCAGCCACCGAGGACTCAGCATCCGCGACCATCACCGAAGGAAAACTCACCATCGCAACAGGCGAGCCCGCCTATTACCCCTACGTCATCGATGACGCTCCCGACAGCGGAGAAGGATTCGAAGCAGCCGTCGCCTATGCCATTGCTGAAGAGCTTGGCTACGACGCTGCAGATGTTGTCTGGGTCCGCACCACCTTCGAAGCCGCTATTCAGCCTGGCCCGAAGGACTTTGATTTCAACCTGCAGCAGTACACGATCACTGAGGAGCGCGCTCAAAACGTTGACTTCTCCACCCCGTACTACTCCACACCTCAAGCGGTCATCACCGTGGAGTCCTCTCCTGCTGCAAGCGCCACCAGCCTTGCGGACCTTCAGGGTCTGCTGATCGGTGCCGCCAGTGGAACGACCTCGTTCGAAGCCATTGAGGAGACCATTCAGCCCACCGCTGGCGCACAAGCGTTCAACAACAACGATGACGCCAAGCTGGCACTCGAGACTGGTCAGATCGACGCCCTCGTGGTGGACCTCCCGACCGCCTTCTACCTCAGCGCTGTCGAGTTGACCGGTGGAAAGATTGTCGGCCAATTGCCTCAGTCTGCGGGCATCTCCGATGAGTGGGGCTTGGTCCTCACCAAGGACAGCCCCCTGACCGACGCTGTCAATGAAGCGCTCCAGCGCCTGATTGACTCCGGCCGCCTCCAGGAGATCACCGACGCCTGGCTTGGCTCCGACCAGGGCGCACCGGTTCTTCAGTAGAAGGCCCGCTAACCCCGGCATGTCAGCCCACGAAGCCCGGCGCCCGAGTTCGATTGAGCTCGAGCGCCGGGCCTTCCGAAAGAACCAGAGCGCGAAGTCTGTCGCGATCTCGTTTGTGAGCACTCTCGTGTTCGCCTTCGTGCTCTGGTTCTTTGTGGTGAACACTCCCGGGTGGGCACTGGTTCAAAACAGTTTCTTCAACCTCGAGGTAATGGCGAGAGCATGGCCAAGAGTCATTGAAGGCCTGTGGCTCAATGTTCGCGTGCTGCTCTTTGCCGCGGCGGGCGTGCTGATTCTTGCGCTCCTGATTGCCACCCTGCGCACACTGCGAGGACCCGTGTTCTTTCCCCTGCGCGCATTGGCTGCCGGCTACACCGACCTCTTCCGAGGCATGCCGCTGATCATCGTGCTCTACATCGTCGGCTTCGGGGTTCCAGGCCTTGGAGCTCTCCCCCGTATGCCCCTGGAATTCTGGGGCACTATCGCGTTGATACTCACCTACTCCGCTTATGTGGCGGAGGTTTTTCGTGCCGGCATCGAGTCAGTCCATCCCTCCCAGCGCCTCGCAGCACGCTCGCTGGGCCTGGGCTATGGAAAGACACTGCGACTCGTCGTCCTCCCTCAAGCAATCCGCAAGGTGACCCCAGCATTGATGAATGACTTCATCGCCATGCAAAAAGACGTAGGCCTCATTTCGGTGTTGGGCGCTGTTGACGCTGTGCGGGCGGCTCAGATTGAGACCGCTCAAGCCTTCAACTTCACCCCCTATGTCTTGGCGGGGCTTTTGTTCGTGCTCTTGGCTCTCCCGATGATTAGGCTGACCGACTGGTATTCCGCCAGGCTTCGCTCGAGAGAGCAGGCAGGGTCACTCGTATGACCGCCGTCTTGCGACTCGAGAACATCCACAAGAGCTTTGGCGACACCACTGTCCTCCAGGGAATCTCTCTCGAGGTCACCCACGGCGAGGTCGTCGCCCTCATCGGAGCGAGTGGATCGGGCAAATCGACTCTGCTGCGCTGCATCAATCTCTTAGAGCAAATCGATGACGGCCAAATCTGGCTGAGTGGCGATGACATCTCTGACCCTCGGGTGAATCCCGACGCTATCCGCGCACGCATCGGGGTCGTCTTTCAACAGTTCAACCTTTTTCCTCACCTGTCGGTGGAGAAAAACATCACACTCTCCCTCACCCACGTGTTTGGGATGTCCCAGACTGACGCTTCTGCCAGGGCCAGCGAGCTCCTGGAGCGTGTGGGCTTGGCGGAAAAAGCACGCTGGTATCCCGATCGGCTTTCGGGAGGCCAACAACAGCGCGTGGCTCTGGCTCGGGCGATAGCCTGCCAACCGGAGGTTTTGCTGTTGGACGAAATCACCTCCGCACTTGATCCGGAACTAGTTGGTGAAGTTCTCGAGTTAGTGCGCTCTCTCAAAGACGATGGCACCACCATTGTCATGGCGACCCACGAAATGGCCTTCGCCAGAGACGTCGCCGACCGAGTGTTCTTTCTCGACAAAGGCGTTATTGCAGAATCAGGCCCCGCCCACGAGGTCTTCGAGAAGCCCCGTGATGACCGGACGAAAGCGTTCTTGCAGCGCTTTCTCGGCCCGAGCCTTTAGGACTTATCGAGCGCGTCGACGAGCGCGGCAAGCTCTGCTCGCTGCTTCGCGACCTGCTCGGGAGCCGTTCCCCCACGCCCCGCTTTAGCGCTCAGAGATGCTTCCAGAGTCATCGCGGAGCGAACATCGGAGCCCAGGTGAGGCGAAATCGCGGCGAGATCCTCATCGCTAGCCTCATGGAGCTCAATTCCCTGATGTTCGCAGTGCGATACCAGCGCGCCCACAATTTCATGGGCTTCACGGAACGGGACCCCCTTACGCACCAGGAAGTCCGCAACATCAGTGGCGAGAGAAAAACCTGCCGTCGCATTCCTCTGCATGGTCTCCAGGTTGAACGTGAGGGAGGAGAGCAGACCCGCCATTGCCGGCAAGACCACCAGCAGGGTGTCAACCGAGTCAAACAGGGGCTCTTTGTCCTCTTGAAGGTCGCGGTTATAGGCCAGCGGCAGGCCTTTCAGAGTGGTGAGCAAACCCGTCAGGTTCCCCACCAAACGCCCGCTCTTGCCCCGAGCAAGTTCCGCGATATCGGGGTTCTTCTTTTGAGGCATCATCGATGACCCGGTCGCGAAAGCATCATGCAGGCTGAAGTAGGAGAACTCTGCTGAGGAGTAAATGATGATCTCTTCGGCAAGGCGAGAGACATCAAGCCCAATCTGGGTGGTGATGTAGAGGAACTCCGCCACCACATCCCTCGCGGAGGTTCCATCGAGTGAGTTCGGTTGGACACTCTCAAAACCCAACTCGGTAGCGATGGCGTGCGGGTCAAGACCCAGACCTCCCCCTGCAAGAGCCCCCCCACCATAGGGCGACACATTATTCCTGACCGACCAATCATCGAGTCGCTGGATGTTGCGCATCAGAGGCCAGGCGTGTGCCAGGAGATAGTGCGCCACCAGGACTGGTTGAGCATGCTGAAAGTGGGTCCGACCAGGCATTGCAGAGTCACCGACATCCTCGGAGCGCTGGATCAAAATCCGCACGCACTCCAAAAGAATGTTCCGCAGGGCGCTCGCGGTATCTCTGGCATACATCCGCACGAAAGTAGCGATCTGATCGTTGCGACTGCGCCCTGCGCGGAGGGATCCCCCGAGGGTCTCCCCCACCCGCTCGATCAGGATGCGCTCGAGGGCGCCATGAACATCCTCATCAGATTCGCGGGGACGCACACGATCCGCTAGGTAGTCCTCCCGGATGGTCTCGAGAGCGGCGATCACCGTCTCGAGGTCCTCTGCTGTCAGGTGTCCAGCCCCAGCCAAGGCGCGCGCGTGGGCGATGGTGGCGTCCAGGTCGTAAGAGACTAAGCGCCAGTCAAAGTGAGTGGACTTACTGAGCCTCTGCATCGTGTAGTCGGGGCCAGAGGAGAATCGGCCGCCCCACAGGGCGCCCTCTTCCGTTTGGCCAGCCACGATTCGCTCTACTTTCCTTGGTTCCGCTTCGCAGATATCTTGCTCGGCAGTGACCACAACTCGATGAAGCCCTTCGCGTGAGACTGATCGAACGTGTCGCCGGTGTCATAGGTAGCAAGGTCAAAGTCGTAGAGACTCTCTGTTGACTTACGACCCGTCACCATGGCAACACCAGAGTGCAAGCGCACCCGAATGTCCCCGGAGACGTGTTCCTGGGTGTGGTCCATGAAGGCATCCATGCTGCGCTTGAGGTCGGAGTACCAGAGGCCGTCATAAATCAGGTTGGCCCAATCGGCTTCAACCTTGCGCTTATAACGACCGAGGTCACGCTCCAGAACCAGGTTCTCGAGCTCCTCGTGGGCGTTGATCAAGGTCTGAGCTGCCGGCACCTCGTACACCTCACGAGACTTGATACCGACGAGACGGTCTTCAATGATGTCGACTCGGCCAACACCGTGGGCGCCAGCCCTGGTGTTAAGAACCTGGATTGCCTCCAAGGGGGTGACAGCCTTCCCGTCAATAGCTACGGGGATTCCACGCTCGAACGTAATGGTGACGTCCTCAGCGGGCAAACCCTTGGCGGGGTCGTCGGTGTACTCCCAGACGTCATCACCGGGCGCGTTCCACGGATCCTCCAGGGCTCCGGTCTCCACGGTGCGACCCCAGACGTTCTTGTCAATCGAGTAGGGGTTCTTCTTGCTCTGTTTGATGGGCAAGCCGTGCTCTTCGGCATAGATGATGGCTTTGTCACGAGTCAGCGCGAGGTCGCGAATCGGGGCAATGCTGGTCAAGGAGGGGGCAAGAGCTGCCACGGCCGCTTCAAAGCGGACCTGGTCGTTACCTTTACCGGTGCACCCGTGGGATACCGTGTCAGCTCCCAACTCGAGGGCAACCCTGGCCAAATGCTTGGCGATTACCGGACGAGAGAGAGCAGACACCAGGGGGTAGCGCTTTTGATAGAGAGCGTTGGCCTTGAGAGCGGGCATCACAAAATCGTTGGCAAACTCGTCCTTTGCGTCCACCACGACTGCCTCGACAGCTCCGCAATCAAGCGCACGCTGGCGAATATCGTCCATGTCCTCGCCACCCTGACCGACGTCCACGGCGAGTGCGATGACCTCTTTGCCAGTGGCGTCTTTCAGCCAGCCGATACCGACGGAGGTGTCGAGACCACCGGAATACGCAAGAACAACACGATCAGACAACGAGGACGCTTCTTTCTGCCACACCCGTGGCCACTAGGAGGTAGAGGCTCAGTCTACTGGGATGCCCTCTGACCTAGGCTCGCTGCAGGAGCCAGACCAGGAGTGCTTTTTGCGCATGGAGACGATTCTCCGACTCATCCCAAATCACACTCTGAGGGCCATCAATGACCTCGGGCGCCACCTCAAAACCTCGGTCTGCAGGCAAACAGTGCAAGAAAATTGCCGCGCTGTCCGCCTTCGCCATCGCGAGGCCATCAACCTGGTAGCGACCAAAGGTCGCGACGCGCTCAGCCTTCTCAGCCTCTTTACCCATGGAGACCCAGGTGTCAGTGACCACAACGTCGGCCCCCTGGAGTGCCTCACTGGGCTCGCTCGTCACCAGGACCGACCCACCCGTGGATTCAGCAATAGCTCTGGCATCACCCACCACACTCTGGGCTGGAGCAAACTCGGGTGGGCAGGCGACACGAACATGCATTCCTGCGGTGGCGCCGGCGAGCAGATAACTCTGGGCCATGTTGGAGCCACCATCGCCTAAGAACGCGACGGTCAACCCCGCCAGCGATCCTTTGTGTTCCTTGATGGTCAGGAGGTCAGCCAAGAGTTGGCAGGGGTGAAAGTCATCGCTCAGCGCATTCACCACCGGGACAGTGGTGTTCTTGGCCATCTCCTCCAGGCCATCCTGGCCATACGTGCGCCAGACGATGGCTGCCACCATGCGCTCCAATACGCGAGCGGTATCCGAGGGTGTTTCCTTACCGCCCAGCTGCGAGTTAGCCGTGGAAATAATGAGGGGTTGACCACCAAGGTCCGCAATCCCCACGGCAAAGGACACCCTGGTTCTTGTGGAGGACTTATCAAAAATGACCGCAACTGTCTCCGGTCCAGCCAGTGGCCGCTCACGCCAGCGATCCGCTTTCATCGAGGTGGCAAGCTCAAGAATCTCGTGCTGCTCAGCAGGCGTGATGTCATCATCTCGAAGGAAATGCCGGGTCATGATGCCACTACCTCTGTTCCAATTCCGGAGGTGGTGAAAGCCTCCAACAACACTGAATGCGCCAGTCTGCCATCAATAATGGCTGCTTTGGGCACTCCCCCAGTCACTGCATCGAGGCAGGCCGACATTTTGGGAATCATCCCGCTCTCGAGGCGGGGCATCAACTCGGTCAACTCCGCCGCCGTGATGGTGGAGATGAGGGAGTCGGTCT
The DNA here is from genome assembly GCA_964584925.1 of uncultured Microbacteriaceae bacterium. Taxonomy (GTDB): domain Bacteria; phylum Actinomycetota; class Actinomycetes; order Actinomycetales; family Microbacteriaceae; genus Pontimonas. Next base: position 31,056 of record CAZPBS010000006.1, on the reverse strand, counting down.
CGGGCCAGTTCGCATAGAGACCTGCCACATCCGTCATCAGTACGAGCTTCTCAGCGCGCAGTGCCACCGCGAGAGCCGCGGCAGCGGCATCGGCGTTCACGTTCAGCAGGCCCGAGCCATCCCTGTTGGGCGCAATGGAGGACACCACAGGAATCTTCCCCTGCTCGAGTAACGCCACAATCTCGCTCGGATTGACCTGCACCACTTCACCAACATGGCCAAGGTCCACTGTCACACCATCAACGAGAGCGCCCCGACGATCAGCCATAAAGAGACCATCGTCCTCGCCGTTTCGCACCACAGCTAAGTCACTGTGTCGATTGATGCGTTGCTGCAGGTCAACGCTGATCTCTTCTCTCAACACATCCCTAATGATGGGGATGGCTTCGGTGGACGTCACCCGGTATCCGCCCTGAAATTCGCTGGGAATCCCCTTATCGGTCAAAGCCCGGGAAATCTGGGGTCCACCACCGTGGACCACGACGGGTTTGACCCCCACTGTGGCGAGAAACACCATGTCATCGGCAAATGCCTGCAGGAGATCGCCGTCGACCATGGCGTTTCCGCCCAGCTTGATCACAAAGATGCTGCCTTGGAATCTTCGAATCCAGGGCAAAGCCTCGGTCAGAGTTCCCGCTTTGAGGAGAGCCTCCGCGTGGGAGAGCGATGTGGTGTCCATGGCTAACTCGAGTAGGCGCTGTTCTCGTGCACGTAATCGTGGGTGAGGTCGTTGGTCCAGATTGTCGCGGAGGCGTCCCCGGCATTCAACTCCAGCAGAACGTGGGTGTCCCTGGGTGTGAGATCAACCTCAGTCCGAGGGCGATCGGGGCGACCTTGGTGGCAGACCCGCACAGAGTTCATCGACACATCGACGGTGTAGGGGTCAAAATCTGCATCCACAGTGCCAATTGCTGCCAAAACGCGCCCCCAGTTGGGGTCGTTGCCAAAAATTGCGGCCTTGAAGAGGTTATTCCTCGCAATCGAGCGGCCCACGGCAAGCGCGTCAGATTCACTCGCTGCTCCGCGAACCTCAATGGTGATGTCATGGGAAGCGCCTTCGGCGTCCCTCATCAGTTGCTGGGCGAGATCTTGACACAGCTCTGTCAGGAAGGCTGTAAACGCGGTGCTCTCCGGGGTGATCCCACTCGCTCCCGATGCCATCACGGTGACCTGATCGTTGGTGGACATGCACCCATCAGAGTCCAGCCGGTCAAAGCTCAGCCTGGTTGCTTCCCGCAGTGCCTCATCGAGGGTCTCTGCGGGGAGTAGCGCATCTGTGGTGATCACGACCAGCATCGTGGCGAGGCCAGGCGCCAACATGCCAGCTCCCTTTGCCATTCCTCCGATTGTGACGTCACCCTCTGGAGTGGAGAGCGTAACCTGCGACATTTTGGTAACAGAGTCCGTCGTCATAATCGCCCGGGCAGATTCTTCCCCTGCCTCCGAGGATGCATCCCTCCTGGCTAGCGCAAGCTCCAGGCCGTTGATGATGGCGCCCGCAGGAAGCAACTCACCAATCAAACCGGTGGAACACACTTGAATGTCGGTGGCTCCCGTGTCCCCCAGGAGGCTTGCCGCTTTTTCTGCAGTCGCGTGGGTGAGCTGAAAACCTTCCGGACCGGTGAAACAGTTTGCGCCCCCGGAATTCAGGACGATAGCTCGGATAGATCCAGAGCTGATGGCCTGCTCGGACCAGAGAATGGGGTTCGCTTTGGCACGATTGCTGGTGAACACCGCAGCACCGGCGTAGTGGGGTCCTTCATTGACAACGACCGTGAGGTCGGCTCCCCCTGAGGCCTTCAATCCCGCTGCAACACTTCCTGCGGTGAAGCCCGAAGCGGCTGTCACGCTCACGGAGCTACACCGTTGTGAACAAGGCCCAGTGTCTCCTCGAAACCCAGAGCGAGGTTCAGGGACTGAAGCGCTGCTCCTGCCGTTCCCTTCACCAGGTTGTCAATCGCAGAGATCACGATCACCCGATTCACACTCTCGTCGAGTGCGACTCCCAGGTGAAGCTGATTACTCCCGACCACATCACCCGAGCGAGGGAAGCGACCCAGAGGTAGCACCGTCACGAAGGGCTCAGCCGCGTAAGCATCCTGCAGTTGCGCATGAATATCGGCGGCACTGTGGCTCCCCACTCTGACGCCACTGCAGGTAGCGAGGATCCCTCGGGACATGGGAACGAGCACCGGCGTCATCGACAGCGTGATGTCGAGACCGGTGGACACGCGAACGTTCTGGGAAATCTCCGGGAGGTGTCGATGTATTCCTCCGACGGCATAAGGATTGGCTGACCCGTGCAATTCGGAGGCCATCAGGTCAACCCGCGGGGTTTTCCCTGCTCCTGATGAGCCGACCGCCAACACGGCGCTGAGGTCCTCTGGCGAGACAATGCCCCTTGCCAGCAGTGGCACAAGAGCCAGGGTGATGGCAGTGGCGTTGCAGCCCGGTGCCGCCAGTGCTGTGGCCTGCGCGATGAGCTCGCGCGAGGAGGGGCCACTCACTCGAGGGAGCTCCGGCATAGCGTAGGTAAAGGGGTCGTAATGGGTGCCGCCATAGAACGCATCCCAATCCGCCTGGCTCTCTAAGCGACGGTCCGCTCCCAGATCGATGAGAACCTTCTGCCCGCCCTCGGTCAGAAGGGTTTCTCCCAGTGCACCGGAGTCACCGTGAGGAAGCGCTACAACGACGACATCGTGGTCGGCCAGAACGTCAGTGGTTGTCGGCTGGAAAACCTGTCCATACAGTGAGGAAAGGTGCGGGTGCACTTGCTCGACACTTTGGCCCACCAGAGAGTGAGCCGTAAGAGTTGTCACCTCAAACTCGGGATGACCCGCAAGCAGGCGCGCCACTTCTCCACCGGCGTAGCCACTGGCGCCAGCGATTGCCACCCGCAAAGTCATAGGACAACCTTAGACCAGTTATTGAAGGTCAGAACAGTGGCTCTAGGCCCGCAACGTAGCGCTGTGGCGGGATGCAGCGAGGGCCACTCCCTCTTCTTTTGCTTCGGTGGCCTCCGCCTGGGTAAGAGTGCGATCAGCAGCGCGGAAACGCAGTGCGAAGGTGAGCGACTTCATACCCGGGGCAACCCCATCACCTCGATAGTCATCGACAACTTCGAGTGACTCGAGTAGCTCCCCCATGCCCTCCACGAGGGTCGCTCGAAGCTCAGCCGCAGGAAGAGACGCGTCCACCACGAGTGACACGTCTTGGGTTGCGGCAGGGAAGACAGAGAGCGCGTGGGCCGTGTGAGGAGTGGTCCCCATAGCGGCCAGAACCGCATCACCATCCAGTTCGAATACCGCGACTCTGGCGGGAACATCGCGCTCTAGTGCGAGTGAAGGCAACAGTTCACCCACTCGACCAACCTCAATGCCTTTGACCACTATGCGACCAAAACGACCGGGGTGGAAAGCAGGGTGAGTATCTTGGCGAATCTCGTAGGGTGCGCTCAGTGCCTCGAGTGTTACTCGCACGGCATCCAGAGCATCGCGAACATCGCTCTGGTGTTCACGAACTCCTGGCGACTTCTCCCTCGAGGGACCCACAAACAACCCCGCCACACACCAGGGCTGCTGCGGCACTGACGAGTAGAGCTCCGCCAGAGTCGCCTCGTCGGGCTTCCGCGCTCCCTCGGGGATTCCTGGAGTTCCCGGGTCCTTCCCTGGGACAAAAACTAAACCTGTCTCAAAGAGCGCGAGAGAGGTGAAACCTCGTGACACGTTTCGGTGGGCAACGCCGAGAAGGCCCGGAATCAGAGAGGCCCGCATGCGATTCACCAGCGAGTCCAGAGCGTTTTCCAGCGCAACACCGGGTTGGTCTATGTCTCCAAAAGTGATGTTGTCGTGATCGGAGACGAAGGGGTAGGACAAGACTTCGGTCAGCCCCCACGCCGCAAGAGAATGCGAAACCCGGCGCTTTGCTGCTTGCTGGGGGCTCAGGCCGCGACCGGCGGGAGCAATGGGCAACTCAGAGGGAACCCTGTCATATCCCACAATGCGGGCGACCTCCTCCACCAGCCCTGGAGAGTCCACGAGATCGGGTCGCCACGAGGGAGGTATCACAGTGAAGCTATCGGTGGCGGTCGTCACGCTCGCGCCAATATCCCGGAGGATGTCCTCCGTCTGGGACGGAGTGACCTCAATACCAGCCAACACAGCGACCGCGTTGTGAGCGAGGGTGATACTCGGCATGACCCCGGCGCCTTGGGCCATCACGCGAGAACCCAGTTCGGACCTCGTTCCCCCTGCATAGCGCTCGAGCAACTCCACGACTCTCTCCGCTGCAGCTTCGGCAACCAGTGGATCGACTCCCCGGGCAAAGCGCTTGGACGCTTCGCTGGGTAGCTTGTGACGTCGCTGAGTGCGGGCGATGGATACCGGATCAAACCAGGCCGCTTCCACCAGCACCCGGGTGGTGGCGTCAGAAATCTCGGTGGAAGCACCACCCATCACTCCCGCAAGCCCAATAGGACCACTCTCATCCGTAATCAGCAGGTCCTCGGGGTCGAGGTCTCTCGTGACGTCATCCAGCGTGACGAGTTTTTCACCAGCCGCCGCGCGGCGCACAGTGATACCTCCGGAGAGGGTGTCGAGATCGTAGGCGTGGATGGGTTGCCCCATCTCCAGCATCACGTAGTTGGTGATGTCAACAGGAAGCGAAATTGAGCGCATTCCGGCAAGCGCCAGTCTGGCCACCATAAAAGCGGGAGTGGGCGCGAGAGGGTTGACGCCCTCGACTGCTCGCGTAATGAAAACCTGGCACCCCTCGACCCCGCGAAGCGGCGCCGAGTCCTCGATGCTTACCGGGAAACCACTCCCCACTCCGGGGCTGACCAGATCCCTCGGGTCTGTGAACGTGGCTCCGGTGGCGTGGTGGTATTCCCGCGCAATCCCGCGAAGGGACAATGCATACCCGCGATCGGGGGTGACATTGACCTCAACAGCGACGTCATCGAGTCCCAGAAGGGTGATGGCATCAGTCCCCACGGGGACAACCAGTCCCAGTGTCGCAAGTCGAAGGATTCCGGAATGGTCCTCGCCAAGTCCCAACTCTTTGGCGGAGGCAATCATCCCATCCGAGGTGTGACCATACGTTTTCCGCGCAGAAATTGGGAACGGACCGGGTAGCACGGCGCCCGGCAGGGACACCACGACCAGGTCTCCCACTTCAAAGTTGGATGCTCCACAGACGATCCCTCGAACAGCGGGGCTATCGGGAGCATCGCTCTCGGCGACTTTGACCTGACACCACCGAATGGTTTTGCCATTCGATTGGGGCTCATCGATGAACTCCAACACCTCACCGACCACGATGGGGCCACTGACCTCGAAGGAGTGAATGTCTTCTTCTTCCAAGCCAATAGACACCAGAGATTCATGCACTCTCTCCGGGGTCACATCCGTGGGCAGCTCGACATACTCAGCAAGCCATGACAGAGGGACGCGCATCAGACGACCATCCCAAACTGTGAGGAGAAGCGAATATCGCCTTCGACCATGTCCCGCATATCCGCGACGTTATTGCGGAACATCAGAGTCCGCTCGATTCCCATACCAAAAGCGAACCCTTGGTAGACATCGGGGTCGATTCCTGCAGCGCGCAGCACGTTGGGGTTCACCATCCCGCAGCCTCCCCATTCAATCCACCGGGCTCCCCCGACGAAGGTGGGGTGCCAAATATCAAGCTCGGCACTGGGCTCGGTGAAAGGGAAGTAGTTAGCCCGAAGTCGAATCTTGGCGTCTGGGCCAAACATTGCCCGCGCAAGATGCTCGAGGGTTCCCCTCAGATGAGCCATCGTAAGGCCCTTGTCGATGGCGATTCCCTCGATTTGGTGGAACACCGGAGTGTGGGTGGCATCGAGCTCATCGGTGCGATACACCCGGCCCGGCGCGACAACATAGACCGGTAGCTCACGCTCCAACAACGAGCGAATTTGTACAGGACTGGTGTGAGTGCGCAGCAGCAGGTGACGATCGACGGGATCAACAAAAAAGGTGTCCTGCATCGCGCGAGCGGGGTGGTCGGCATCGAAGTTCAGAGCATCAAAGTTGAACCATTCGTGTTCAACTTCGGGCCCCTCGGCGATTTCCCATCCCATGGCCACAAAGACATCAGCCATGTCTTCCATCAAGACACTCAGGGGGTGTCTCGCACCCGTAGGTCGCCTGGCACCCAGAGAGGTCAGATCCAGCGCCTCCTCCTGAAGCCTGGACGCTTCTTCTGCGGCGTGAAGTTCTGCCTCTTTCGCTTCGAACGCTTGCTGAACAGCCGCTTTGGACTCCCCCATCAGCTTTCCCGCGGCAGCTTTTTGATCGCCCGGGAGGTCTTTCAGCGTCGAGTTCATCTGCGAGAGGACTGATTTCTCTCCCACGTGAGCGCTTCGAACCTCTTTGAGCTCCGCCAGTGTCGTGGCACCAGCGATGGCGCCGAGGGCGTCCTGGACGGCCTTTTCGGCGTTATCGGGGGTGATGGAGAGAGACTCTGACACGAGCGCCCAGTCTACTGGGCATGATCGTTGCGATCAGGAGTTCTTGGCAAATGCCGCCTCGTACATGCAGATGGCGGCAGCGGTCTGGAGGCTCAACGATTCAGCCTGGCCAAACATTGGCACGGAGACTGTCGAATCGGCGAGTAGCTCATCTTCCGCCGAAAGCCCGTGTGCCTCGTTTCCCAATAACCAGGCGAGAGGAGAGTCGAGACCTCCTCGCGACCGAACCTGACCAAGATTTTCCCCCTGCGCATCCGCCGCGAAAATGGTCACCCCCGACGCTTTCACAGCGTCGATGGTGGACCCAAGATCAACGCCGGTGACCACGGGAATGTGGAACAGGCTTCCTGTGGTGGCTCTGACAACCTTGGGGTTGAAGACATCCACGCTCTCCGCTGTCACAATCACCGCGTCCACTCCCGCAGCATCCGCCGTGCGGATGATGTTCCCCACGTTCCCCGGGTCTTTCACCTGGTGGAGCACCACGAGGTGAGTGGGTTTGGCAGAGACCACCTCCTCAAGGGTCATTTCCAGGTATCGGGCAACCGCCACGACACCCTGCGGTGTCACCGTATCCGCCATGTGATCGATCACGGCCTCGGAGGAAATAGTCAGCTCACAGCCAGCCTTCTCCGCCAACTCGACAAGATCAGGGTTTCGCTCCCGCGAAGCAGAAGTGAGGAAGATGTCCTCCACGAGCTCCGGGCGAAACGTGAGGGCTTCCCTGGTGGCCTGAGGCCCCTCGACCAGAAAAAGTCGCGCCTCTTGACGGCGTTGCTTTTTAGCGAGCTTCGCCACTGCACGAACTCTGGGTGAGCGGGGGTTGTCTAACACGTGACAACAGTATGTGGGGCAATCGACCAGAAGGTGAAGACTCGCTAAACAACTGCCGTGAATGCGAAAGGGGGCCGCGCGACGCGCGACCCCCTGATTCGCCTGACCTAGGCCTTGATTGCGGGCGCCGAGGTGTCCTTCGGCAGAGCCTTCTTCGCTTCTTCGACCAGGGTGGCAAACGCGGTGGGCTCATTGGTGGCGAGCTCCGCGAGCATGCGACGGTCAACTTCGATTCCCGCGAGGTTGAGACCCTGAATGAAGCGGTTGTAGGTCATGCCGTTCGCACGGGCTCCGGCGTTAATCCGCTGGATCCACAGGCGACGGAAGTCACCCTTGCGTGCACGACGGTCACGGTAGCTGTAGACCAGCGAGTGAATGACCTGCTCTTTGGCCTTGCGGTACAGACGTGAACGCTGACCGCGGTAACCCTGTGCGCGCTCGAGGACTACTCGACGCTTCTTGGCGGCGTTAACCGCATTCTTGACACGTGCCATGATTCTTTTCCTTCGCTATGACGTCTACTTGTTGAGAAGCTTCTTGACAACCTTGGCGTCAGCCGGAGCCAGCACCCGCTCTTGATTGAGGCGACGAGTCACACGACTCGGCTTTTTCTCTAGGTTGTGGCGCATGCCCGCGCCCTGCTTCATCACTTTGCCGGAGCCAGTGACCTTGAAGCGCTTCTTCGTACCCGAATGGCTCTTCTGCTTAGGCATTCTTTACTTCCTTCTCTTTGGTGGTCTTGGCGGCAGGTTTTTCAGCGGGTGTTTCCACCTCTGCTGGCTCACTCACCTGGGCTTTCTTACTCGTCTTCACCGCTTGCGCTTTAGCTTCCGCTTTGGACTTGAGGGGAGCGATGATCATGACCATGTTGCGGCCGTCAATCATGGGGGTGAACTCCACAACTCCGTACTCGGCAACATCCTCGGCGAACCGCTGCAACAGGCGCACACCCTGCTCGGGTCGAGATTGCTCTCGTCCTCTAAACAGAATCATGGCTTTGACCTTGTCGCCCGCTTTCAGAAAACTCTCTGCTCGCTTGCGTTTGGTCTCGTAGTCGTGAGTGTCGATTTTCAAACGGAAACGAACCTCTTTGAGGATCGTGTTCGCTTGATTCTTTCTGGCTTCTTTAGCTTTCTGAGCTGCCTCGTACTTGAACTTGCCGTAGTCCATTACTTTGACTACTGGTGGGTTCGAGTTCGGGGAAACCTCGACAAGGTCAAGGTCAGCTTCTTGAGCTAGACGCAGCGCAACATCGATGCGCACGACTCCGACCTGCTCCCCTTCGGGTCCCACGAGGCGAACCTCGCTTGCCCGAATGCGGTCGTTGATTCTGGGATCGCTGATACCAATCTTCCCTTCGTTCTGCGGTTACTCCAGCGAGCGAAGGAAACTTCAGAGAACACACGCTCTCTCGCACCCTTATCGCTGTGATGACCTGAGACATCACGGAGTACAACGACCCGGTAGCCTTGCGGCATACGCGGGTGGGAGGTTTCTCCACTTCGCACGTCCCCAACCCGAGGGTTGTGAACCTTTGGAACAATAGCAGTCTTTGTTCGACTTAGCGAGAAAAATACTAGGAGCATGGTGGATACCGAACCCCTCGATGAACTGAGCCGCGATATCGCCGAGGTGGCAGCCGTGGAGGTCATCACCACCGTCGCCGTGCACCTGCTCTCCGCGGCCGCCGTGAAGTGCGGACTCTCCGATAATCCGGAAGAAGAGACCGACCTCGCCGAGGCCCGGAAACTCATCACCGCACTCGCCGGTCTGGTGACCGCGGCAGCTCCCGAAATCGGGGATCATCACGCGAGGAGCCTGCGCGATGGTCTGCGCTCCGTCCAGTTGGCCTTTCGGGAGGCCTCGACCTTCCCCGATGCGCCCGGTCAGGGACCCGGTGAGAAATACACCGGACCAGTCAACTAGCCCTGCACCACTTTGATGCCAAGCCCATCTACCCGGGCTTGCAGGAGCGTGTTCGCTGTCCACGATGTTGAGATTTCTCCCAGCATGGTCGTCAGTTCGTCGGCGCTAAGTCCAGGAACGAGAGCGAGCGACACCACGACCTCGGGGCCGCTGAGGGTGCGAGACATGTCCCCAGAATGCACCGTGAAGGACACGACCGCATCGCGGTGAGGCTCCCATCCCGCTTGAAGGGCTTCGTGCACTACCTCATCGCGCAGGGGCGAGACATAGGGTTTTCCGGTCGCCAGCGACTGCAGGGCGCTGCGACGAAGGACAACGGAATGATCCGACCCTGGATCAAGGACCATCAGTGCTAAGCCCTCTGATGCTGTGGCGAGCGCCGCCCTGCTCGCCTCAACAGGAACGGGCCTGGCTGTGGGATTCCACACGCTCATCGCCTGCACCGAGCTGAAGAAGGGGGCAACCCCTCGGCCATCGGGGCCCTCGACATGGACGATGGAGAGCTCTTGAGATTTCTCGACCACTTGTCCCTCGTCGGTCACGCCATAGTCGCCGGCCTCCGCTATGAGCGGCACCAGCAGGCGAGCAGAGTGGAGGGAACGAATCACCTCATCGAAGGCACCGTCGATGTCCTCCGGGCTCGAACCAGATCGTGCCGCGTGGAAACTCTCGAGTGCGGCAGCAAGAGAGGGATCAGCCTCACCGGTGTCCCCCTGAAAGGGATTGGGTTCAAAAGACCTGCCCTCAAAGGGCTGGCCAGCCGAATCAGCGGCCGGCGACATCCAGGGCCTCGGTGAGCGTGAAAGCTCCCGCGTAGAGGGCTTTGCCAAGGATCGCGCCCTCTAGTCCCTGAGGAACTAACTCGCGCAATGCAGCAATGTCATCGAGAGAGGAGATTCCCCCGGACGCAATCACGGGGTGATCCGTTTGGGAAAGAACGTCGGAGAGGAGCTCAACGTTAGGGCCGCGCATAGTTCCGTCTTTGGTGACATCGGTCACGACATACCGGGCACAGCCGCACTCGTTGAGGCGATCAAGGGTGTCAAACAAGTTGCCCCCCTCTTTGGTCCACCCGCGGGCTGCCAAAGTTTCGCCCCGAACATCCAACCCAACGGCAATAGCTTCGCCGTATTCAGAGATGACGTGCGCGGTCCATTCGGGGTTCTCCAGAGCTGCAGTGCCGAGGTTCACACGAATAGCTCCGGTCGAAAGAGCGTTCTCCAAGGACTCGTCATCGCGAATGCCTCCCGACAGTTCAACGTTGACTTTCTTGCCAACAGCCTTCACGACCTTGCGAATGACGGCTCGGTTATCACCTCTGCCAAAAGCTGCGTCGAGATCCACGAGATGCAACCATTCGGCACCTTGCTTCATCCACTCTTCAGCAGCTTCGACCGGGTCCCCGTAGGACGTCTCGGTTCCGGATTCGCCTTGAGTGAGTCGGACAGCTTTCCCGCCGGAAACATCAACGGCGGGCAACAGGACCAACTTGGGAGATTGAGAGAACTCGTTCATAAGAAAAGTGAGGACAAAACCTTCTGGTGATGTATGAAAGTTGTGCCATTGGTGGCACAAGAAAGAGATACTACTCCGGTTTAGGAACCCCCGGCGCGCGGGGCTTGACGCTAGAGCGAATCAACCCAATTGGTGAGCAGCGCAAGGCCAGCTGGGCCCGACTTTTCGGGGTGAAACTGGGTGGCACACAGCGGGCCATTCTCCACAGCAGCGACAAAGCGCTGACCGTGTTCAGACCACGTGACCAACGGGGCCGCAAACGGTCCACCACCTTCGAGCTCAAATTTCGTCGCAGCGTAGGAGTGCACGAAGTAGAAGCGCTCATTCTCGACACCGCGGAAAAGCGTGCTTCCTGGGGGCACCCCGACGGTGTTCCACCCCATGTGGGGAAGCCTCGGCGCTTCTAACTTTTCGACAACCCCCGGCCATTGACCAAGCCCCTCGGTCTCGACTCCGTGCTCGAAACCTTTCTCAAACATCACCTGAAGGCCAACACAAATACCCAGCACCGCTTTGCCTCCCGCAAGGCGGCTGTCAATAATCTGATCTCCGCCAGCCTCGACAAGGGCTTTCATGACCGCTTGAAAAGCTCCGACGCCGGGAACCACAAGACCGTCTGCCGCGAGAGCGGTGGCGCGGTCTCTGGTCAGCATGACCGATGCACCCGCGTGCTCCAGAGCCTTTACTGCCGAATGAACGTTGCCCGACCCGTAATCAAAGACAACGACTTTTTTTGCCACGACTAGAGAGCGCCCTTGGTGGAGGGAACACCCTCGACGCGTGTGTCCCTCGCCACTGCCTGGCGCAAAGCTCTCGCAAAGGCTTTGAACTCGGCCTCAGCAATGTGGTGGGGATCCCTTCCATCCAACACCGTGATGTGCACCGTCAAGTCAGCGTGCATCGTGATGGCTTCAAAGACATGGCGAACAAGTGACCCGGTGAAGTGGCCGCCAATGGCGTGATATTCAAAACCCTCCGGTTCACCGGTGTGCACAAGATAAGGACGACCCGACACATCCACCACGGCTCGTGCGAGTGCGTCATCGAGGGGAACGAGAGCATCGCCGAATCGGGCAATGCCTTTCTTGTCACCCAGCGCTTCCAGAATGGCCTGACCCAAAACTATTGCCGTGTCCTCGACTGTGTGGTGGATGTCGATGTCGGTGTCTCCCGACGCCTCAATCTCCAGGTCAATCAGGGAGTGCTTCGACAGAGCAGTCAACATGTGGTCATAAAAGGGCACGGTCGTCGAGATTTTCGAGGCCCCTGTCCCATCAAGATTGAGCGACAGTTTCACGCTCGACTCTGAGGTGGAGCGTTCTTTTTGTGCTGTGCGGGGTGTTGGACTCACGCGCTCAGTTTAGCCAGGGTCTCCAAGAAGAAACTGGTCTCCTCGGTGGTCCCGGCCGTCACCCTCAAGTGATTGGGAATGCCGACGTCGCGCACCAGAATGTCGTGCTCCAGCAAGCGCTCAAAAGTGGCGTGAGGATCAGCCACTCCGCCAAAAAGAACAAAGTTGGCCTCGGAATAGGCAACCGGATACCCAAGCTTCGGAAGTTCGGCCAAAAGCCGGTCACGCTGTGTGCGAATGTCCGCCACCATCGTCAGCATCGTGGCCCGGTGCGCCAGTGCCGCCACTGCTGCAGCTTGAGTCAAGGCTGAGAGGTGATACGGAAGCCTCACCAGGCGCATCGCATCAATCACAGCGGGGTCCGCGAGGAGATAGCCCACCCGCGCACCAGCAAAAGCAAAAGCTTTCGACATGGTCCGAGACACCACGAGTCGCTCGCGCCCGGGAAGGAGCTGTGAGGCAGTCAGGGTGCCCTCGGGAAGGAACTCAACATAGGCCTCATCAACGAGAACAACGCCCGACGTTGCGTCGTAGGCAGCCGCAATCGTGTCCAAAGAGACCGGTGTCCCCGTGGGGTTGTTCGGAGCACAGAAAAACACCAGATCGGGGCGGTGAGTCTCGATATCAGCGACCACACTCTCGGTCGAGAGCGTGAAATCCCCGTTCCGGCGCCCGGGAATCCAGGCCGTTCCAGTGGACTCGGCAATGATCGGGTGCATCGAATAGGTAGGAGGAAAGCCGAGGAGGGAACGACCCGGACCTCCGAAGGCCTGGAGAACATGCTGCAACACTTCGTTGGAACCATTGGCCGCCCACACCATGTCAGGAGTGATGGCCTCACCCTCGTGTGACTCCGACGCATAGGTTGCAAGCGATTCTCGAAGTTCGGTGAACTCACGATCGGGATAGCGGTTGATGTTCTCTAGCGCGTGTCCCAGCGACTCAAGGATGGCGGAGCGTACCGAGTTAGGGACGGGGTGTGTGTTCTCGTTGACGTTGAGGGCATAGCGAACAGGGACCATGGGAGCCCCGTAAGCCTTCTTTCCGCGCAAGTCATCGCGCAGAGGAAGGTCATCGAGGGAGGCCACCCGCCCATGGTACTCGGCGGAGCCTGACCCCCACTAGCTCCGCGGAATAGCGATCTCTTGCCCGGGAGTAAGAGCCGCGGTCGAGAGCTGGTTTAGGGTCATGATCTCGTGAATCACATCACGCGGGTCGCTCTCGGGAGCAACACTCTCGGCGATGGTCCACAGGGTGTCACCGGCGAGCACGGTCACGTAGTCATGGGTGTCGGCGCTGCCGCTACTTTCTGCCAGCGCACCAGGGGTCGCAAGGAACAGCGACACGACAAGCACAGGGAGCGCTATCAGCGTTGCCAGGACGATACGTCCGCGGCGGGTAATGCGCAAGGAAGCGGTGTGGGTTGTCATGATGACCTCTCTTGTGGTTGAGAGGTTCGGGCTGGACCCTCGGCCGGGAGGACCCGCCCGAACCTCTGTTTCGAATATATGTTCGAATGCTCAACATGTCAAGCATTGGTTGAGGGCGATTCTTGCGGGGACCACCGACACGGTCTGACACGCTTCGAACGAATGTATAGAAAAAGTGTTCGAAAAGCGCTACTCTGAGGACATGTTGAGCGAACAGCAGCAGAAAATCCAAGCCTTCATCGAGCACTCCCTGGACTCCAGGGGTGTGCCCCCGAGCATGCGCGAAATCTGCGACAACACCGGACTGTCTTCGACCTCGAGTGTGTCCCACCAGCTAAGCCAGTTGGAGCGTGCGGGATACATCAAACGTCACGCCAACACAGCACGGACGTTGGAAGTCATCAAGAGGCTTACCCCTGATGCCGGTGCACCGGTCACCCCCCTTGTGCCAGCCAGCGATGACGTTGTGTCTGTCCCTCTCGTGGGACGTATCGCCGCGGGTATTCCCATTACCGCTGAGCAGAACATCGACGATGTTATGGCGCTGCCTCGACAGCTCGTCGGCAACGGTGAACTATTTATGTTGAAGGTCGTCGGTGACTCCATGATCGACGCGGCCATTTGCGATGGTGATTGGGTCGTCGTCCGATCACAAGCCACCGCCGACAATGGCGACATCGTCGCCGCCATGCTGGATGATGAAGCCACGGTGAAGGTCTTCAAGCAACGCGATGGCCACACTTGGCTGCTCCCGCAGAACAGCGCCTACGAGCCAATTCTGGGTGACCACGCCACAGTGATGGGCAAGGTCGTTACGGTACTGCGGAGCGTTTAGTGTTGGCGGGGTCGGCCGGTACGCCGGGTTCTGTCCCGAGTTTCCTCGGTGGCAATCATCTTTCTCGGATAACTGTTACCAGCTATCTCTAGCGGTCTACCCGACACTCAGGCGAGCAACCTGGTGGGTGTCTGTTTGACCTTGCTCCGGACGAGGTTTACCAAGCAGATCCGGTCACCCGAACCTCTGGTGGTCTCTTACACCACCGTTTCACCCTTACCCAGTTTCCCGGGCGGTCTATTTTCTGTGGCACTATCTCGCGGATTGCTCCGGGTGGGTGTTACCCACCGTCCTGCTCTAGGGAGCCCGGACGTTCCTCGGCACTACCGAAGTAGTGACGCGATTGCCTGGCCGACCCCTTCCAACTCTTCCAGGGTACGCGACGAGGGGCTTTGGCACTAGAGCTCTCGGTAGGTCTCATCCCTATCGAGTGCAACATTGGCTGCCGCATCGGCACGTGCATTCTCTTCACGAGGAATCCATTCGAACGTTACCGAGCGTGAGCCAATGAGCTCTCGAGCGGCCCTAGCAAGATCCTGCATGTCAGGATGTTTGATTTTCCAGCGCCCTGACATCTGCTCGACCACCAATTTCGAGTCCATGCGCACATGCACCGAACCTTCGGGTGCCATCGCCAATGCGATGTCGAGCCCTTCGATCATCCCGCGGTACTCCGCCACGTTATTGGAGGCATGACCGCACAGGACACCGGCCCTCGCCACCACCTGACCAGTCTCGGGATCCAGCACTACGGCGCCACCGGCGGCAGCACCGGGGTTTCCCCGGGAGGCGCCATCGGCCTCCACGACGAGTCGTGAGTAGCTCACAGACCAGACTCCGCTGTGCGAACCAGGATGGCGTTGCTATCGGGGCACATGATGACCTCTTCGGGAGCAGCACGTCGAATGTCCTGAAGATCCGACTCCGTCAGGGCTACCCCGCTCGCACTCGAGACTCCCCCGCGCAAATGCGAGGCTCCCACTCCATAACGCTCACGCTGGCGCTCATACAGGGCAGACAGGTCATCGGGGAGGACGGCGACGATGCTCTCCCTGGTCGCACGCTGGGTCGCAGTCTCTGCCTCAAGAGCTGCGCTCTGAGCCGTGTACTGTGCTCGAGCTTCGGTCAGCGCCTCCTCTGCTGTCGCAAGTTCGGCGATGAGGCCGGTGAGCACACTGTCCGCCTGATCGAGCCGCTCCATAATGGCCAACTCAATGTCCTCTAGGTCCGAGCGACGTTTGCGCAACGAATCCAACTCATGCTCGAGGCCTTGGGCATCCTTGGCAGAGGAGGTGTGCGTTAATCGTTCGTCATCTTTTTGGATGCGGGCCTCCACCAGCGTCACATCAGACTCTGCCCTGGTGAGCTCTGCCTGAATGTTTTCCTTCTCAATCATGGCGTCGTGCCGGCGACTCTTGATTTCTTCCACGGCTGCCTCGAGCGTCGGAATGTGGAGGGTTTCTGGCAAGGATCGGAGGCTCGCTGCGGCCCTCTGGATCGCGAGGTCGCACGCCGCAAGATCGAGCAATCGAGCTTGCAGTTCGGGGGGTGCAGTGACTCCCACGGGTTAGCCTCCTACGCGGTGAACTTGGAACGTCCACGGATCGGTGTTGAGGTCACTCACGCTAACACTCAGACCTGTTGCAGACCGCAGCTCAGTGGCGGCTTGCTCGAGCCAGAGCCATTCGGCAGCAAAATGCGAGATGTTGATCAACGCTGGGCCACCCCCCAGGAGCGCTTGCTCTCTCGCTTCGCTAGCCGGGTGGTGTCGAAGATCACTGGTGATGTAGACGTCACTAGCCACCACGCTGGGGTGTGAAAGTAATGAATCACCTGCCCCCGCGCAGAGTGAGACGGTGGTGATGATGGCCTCTGGATCACCAGCGGCGACAGGCCCTACCGCGGTCTGCGGAAGAAACTCGCCCACTCTCACAGCGAGCTCGTAGAGACTCATCGGCGCCGGCAGAGTGCCGACGCGTCCCAGCCCATGGCCAGGCGTGGCACTCTCGGTAATGGTCGACTGCTCCACAAGCCCCAGAAGATCAGCCAACTGCGCAGAGGTTCCCGTGGGAACCACATCCGCATTGGTGTGGGCAGCATAGAGTGCTGCGCCCCCTCGAATGAGGTCAGCAACGACGCGCCCTTTGTAGGTGGACTCCGCAACGCTTGTCACACCGCGCAGGAGAAGTGGGTGGTGCGCCACGATCAAGTCCGCACCATGCTCAAGTGCCTCCGCCACAGACTCGAGGGTCGCATCCACCATGAGGTGGATGGCGCTCACGGCATGATCGGGGGAGCCCACGATGAGGCCGGGCGCGTCCCACTCTTCCGCTCCAGAGGCGGGCCAGAGAGCGTCGATAACTCCCAATACTTCCGACAGGGACTTAGTGGGTGTCGACATCCGCACTCTTTCTGGCGCTCCACCATTCGGCCATGGCACCTATGCCGGAGATGATCCCGGCCACCACAAAGGCGACCAGAACGCCCGGTGCGGCAGGGGAAAGATCTATCAGCCCCGCCATGTCAAGAAGCGGGAAGAGATAGCCCTGCCAGGCCAACCAGCTGACACTGGAGTCCACAAGACCGAGACCCACGGCAACTGCCACTACCAACGCCACGAGTGGAACAACTCGCACCGTAGGAGCTTGGTGAGGCTTCTTGGGTCCCATCACCGCCCACTCCTTCGCCAGGATCGCTGCGAGTGCCGCAACGATGACGCCAGCGGTGAGAACGAGATCCGCGGCGACATCCAGAAGGTCCAGAGAGAACACCAATGCCAGGGATCCCAGAGCAATGACGAGTCCGAGGACGACAGCCGCGTGAACACGAGCAGGCCCGGGAAGGGGGAGCGTGGGCGCCACAAGGCTCGCAGACCGTGTGAGCAGGGCGGCAATCGCCACCAGGGGAACCACGACGGCAACAATCGCCAGTGTGGGATAGAAAGCGGGAGCCCCATCGGTGAACACTCCCACCGGATTTGCCAGAAGCCCCAATGACGTCACCGGTGAGCTTTGGGCCAACCATGAGGAAACACCTGCAAACGCGAGCATCGGCAACACGAAGACGATGGCGGAGAGAACCCCGCCGCCTCGACTCTCAGACGAACCAATCAGGGTTGCCAGATCGGCTGCACTGAAAACAAACAGGAGTGTGGCGAGCGAGAGCACCACAGATCCAGCGGAGACGACGGTCATCCAATCCGCACTCCAGCTCCAGTCCAGAGAAGGATCCAGTGAAGGAAGCGACAGAACTAGCACGAGAGCAAGGGCAATGAGAGCGGCACCAGAGCCCGCAAAGAGGGCGCTCCTCAGGACTCGAGGACCGACCAGCGTGAGGGCTGCCGTGACAGCGATCAGCAGAGCCCACGCTCCTGCCTGACCAATCCATCTCTCGTATGGCCACAAACCGGCACCACTGATGATGTCGACGACGAGGTCTGACGCCCACCACAGCAGGACAGTGACCGAGGCGCTCTGCAGCAGGGCAATGATCAGTGCGGGGGCTACGGCGCCTCTGCGCCCGAAACTTCCACCCACCAGGTCCTGAGCAGTGAGTCCTCGACGAAAACCTTGATGGGACAAAACGCCTACCAGGATCCCGGTGAGCAGTGCGAGCGAACCGAGAACAACGAAGGATTCCAGAATTCCCAATCCTCGGAATGACAGGTATCCACCGGTCATGACCGCGGCAACCGGGGGCCCCAACCCCCACCATGACGCTGCAGCGAGCGGAAGCGACTGCGCCGACCCTGGTGACTGAGTGGTCTCGGCTGATGAGGCCTTGGGCTCTGGACTCTCCGACTGGGCAAGGGGCCAGTGATTCGTCTCCGAGGGCTCATCTGATTCCTCAGAGTCAATGTCTGAGGACTCCTCGGCCTGTTCGGAAAGATCTGCGCTCTCAGCACTGTCAGCCTCGGGTTCAGCCGGAGACTCAGCAACGTCATCATCGGTATCGGCAACCACACTCTCGGAGAAATCCTCCCCAGCGGAAGAGTCGTCCTCATCCGTTAGCTGCTCGGGCAGCTCTTCTTCCTCGAGAACGCTGGGGTCACCGCCATCAAAGATGATGCGCTGACGTGCAATGTAGGGCTCGGCTTCAGCGCCTCTCAAGTTGCGGACAATCTGCGCCCACGATGTGAAGGCCTCTTCCTCTTCCTCCTTGAGAAATATCTGTCGCTCGAGTTCAGCCATCATCTCCGTGGTGCTACCTGCTGAACCATCTCTAAATTGCTCAAGGATGGCGGCCTCAGGCAACGAGGTGCGCACAGGAGGCTCCGGAATGTTGAGCGGGGTGGTGGAACCCGGCGCAATGGAGTCATCGATGACGGGGAAAGATCCGGTGAAGACCGCCTCTTCCGAGGGTGGTTCATACGTTCTGCGGCGAGGGCCTTCAGGAGTTCTCTCGTCCATAGGCTCGTCCGTCATAGCCTCAAGGATAGGACCTTAGGTGCGCAGTTGGGGACCCTTAGAGGCTGAAAAGACGACCAGAGAAACTAACACCAACACAATTCCTGTCACCGCGAGTGGTCCCAACACTTCGCCCACAATCTGGATTGCCAGTGCGGTAGCGACCACGGGCTCCAGAAGCGCAATGGTCGCCACCGTGCTCGCCCGAAGTGAGGCAAGGGCCTGGGTGAACGCTAGGTAGGCGATGACCATGGGACCCAAAATGAGATAAGCCACCAGCCCCACTCGCTCAGTGGTGGCAACAAGAGGCGCTCCGGTCACCAGCAGGACGACCAGGAGCACGGGTGCCCCTGCTCCAAACACTCCCCCGGCCACAGCGCGAGGCGAGTGGCCCCCATCCGCCAGTTTCCCGAAGACATAGGTGTAGGCACCATAGGCAAGCCCCGCCAAGGTTGCGAGAATCACCCCAAGAGCAACATTGCTCGGGCGACCTCCCCCGAGCTCAACTTTGGCGCCAGTCATCAGAAGGATTCCGCTAAGCGCAGCAGCTGAGGCAATCCACCAGGACATGCTCGGGCGTCGGCGATCAATGACCGCTTCGAGAATCGCCGCGGTGAGGGGGCCAAGCCCGAGTGCGATGACGTTGCCAAGCGCAATTCCTGCTGTGGCCATTCCTGAATAAAACGCCAGAGGGTAAGCCACTGTCCCTAATGCTCCGACCAGGACAAGTCGGCGTGAACTCCGATCACGCCAGAGACCGAGCGTGGCAGTGCCACCCCACAGCGCGAGAATGAGCCCTCCCACCCCCATGGTGACGGCCCCAATGGCCAAGGGAGAGACATCAGGGCCGAGGAAGAACGCCGCTGTTCCAGTCGTCCCCCACAGGCTTGCGGCGAGAACAACCCACAGGACGGAGCGCTGCATGACCGGCCTTTCGCCCTGGAATACACTGAAGACGCCCACATATCAACGTCGGAGACATCATGACATCCCAGACTCACGCTCACTGGCTGGAGCTTCGCAAGACCATTGTCGTGTCGCAAATGGCGCCCACTGCTTTGCTCATTACTACCGTTGCGCTATTGCAATTCGGATTGGCCGATACCGACCTGGCAGTGCGGATCGCAGCGGCCGGCATCCTGCTAGCGTCGGGAGTTCTCGGCGCGCTCGTCCAGTTTCAGACCGCGAGCGAGGCAGAAAAGCTTGCCGCTGACGACGCGACCCTCGCCTCGAGTGCACGCTGGCTGTGGGTTATCAAATACGTGACGCCGACCATTTTTGTCGTCATCTTTTCCGCGCTGATGGTGGCGCTGTTCGGGTAACAATCTGGTGGGCCCGGAGGGACTCGAACCCCCGGCATCCACGGTGTAAACGTGGCGCTCTAACCAACTGAGCTACAGGCCCAACGCTTCATGCTAAACCACGGAGAGCGGGAGCCTGAAAAATTTCCCGCGCCCAAACCGACCCCACTAGACTTGGTGCTCACCTCATGCAGGCAATCCCTGCCCGGTGAAATGTCCCGATCTACCAGACACAGGAAGAGGTCAGGGTGGCTGTCAACGACCAAGATCCCTATTCGTTCAACGAGATGGACTCGGATCCCACCGAGACCACGGAATGGCGAGAATCTCTCGACTCGGTCGTTGCTCAATCTGGTCACCAGCGAGCACGAGAAATCATGCTCAGCTTGCTCAAGCGCTCCAAAGAGCTTCACTTGGGTGTCCCGATGGTTCCCACCACGGACTACCTGAACACGATCGCCCCAGACAACGAACCCGACTTCCCCGGCGACGAAGAAATCGAGCGTCGCTACCGCGCCTGGATTCGCTGGAACGCCGCCATCACCGTGCACCGAGCCCAGCGTCCCGGTATTGCGGTCGGTGGCCACATTTCCACCTATGCGTCTTCGGCAGCTCTCTACGAGGTCGGCCACAACCATTTCTTCCGAGGGGCCGATCACCCCGGCGGTGGCGACCAGATTTTCTATCAGGGACACGCATCCCCCGGTATGTATGCGAGGGCGTACCTCGAGGGGCGACTCTCTACTGAACAACTCGATGGGTTCCGCCAAGAGAAGTCACACCCCAGCGGTGGACTCTCCTCCTATCCCCACCCGAGGTTGATGCCGAACTTCTGGCAGTTCCCCACAGTCTCCATGGGCCTTGGGCCGATCAACGCGATTTACCAGGCACAGCTCAACCGTTACCTGCACAACCGCGGGATCAAAGACACCAGCGATCAGCACGTGTGGGCATTCCTAGGCGATGGCGAAATGGACGAGGTGGAGAGCCGCGGCGCCCTGCAACTCGCGGCCAACGATGATCTCGACAACCTGACTTTCGTCATCAACTGCAACTTGCAGCGTCTCGACGGGCCAGTCCGTGGAAACGGAAAGATCATCCAGGAGCTTGAAAGCTTCTTCCGTGGCGCTGGCTGGAATGTGATCAAGGTCGTCTGGGGTCGCGAGTGGGACGCGCTCCTGCAGGCTGACACCGAGGGCGCCCTGCGTGACCTTATGAATCGCACGCCCGATGGCGATTACCAAACCTACAAGGCTGAGAGTGGCGCCTTCATCCGGGAGAACTTTTTCGGTCGCGACCCGCGCACTCTGAAGATGGTCGAGCACCTCTCCGACGATGACATTTGGAAGCTCAAGCGGGGTGGCCACGACTATCGGAAGATTTATGCGGCGTTCAAGGCCGCCACCGAGCACAAGGGTCAACCCACGGTGATTCTTGCGAAGACCGTGAAGGGCTACGGTCTCGGACCAAGCTTCGAGGGTCGTAACGCAACCCACCAGATGAAGAAGATGACGCTCGAGAACTTGAAGACATTCCGGGATGACATGCGCATTCCGATTGCGGACTCAGCTCTCGAGGCAGATGTCTACCAGCCTCCGTATTTCCACCCAGGTGAAGACGACGAGGCTATCCAGTACATGCACGAGCGCAGGCGAGCGCTCGGCGGGTATCTGCCCGAGCGTCGCTCGAAATACACCCAGGTTTCTCTCCCCAGCGCCGACGTCTATGACGGGGCTCGCAAAGGCTCGGGAAAGCAAGAAGTTGCCACCACGATGGGGTTTGCGCGCCTTTTGAAGGACCTCCTGAAGAACAAAGACTTTGGTCACCGTCTTGTGCCGATCATTCCCGATGAGGCCCGTACGTTCGGTATGGACGCCTACTTCCCGAGCTCCAAGATCTATAACCCCCACGGACAGGCCTACACCTCAGTGGACCGCGAGCTTCTGCTCGCCTACAAGGAAAGCCCCCAGGGTCAGATCCTTCACACCGGAATTAATGAGGCCGGAGCGTTTGCGGCTTTCACCGCGACCGGAACCTCGTATGCGACCCACGGGGAGCCGATGGTTCCCATCTACGTCTTCTACTCGATGTTTGGTTTCCAACGCACTGGAGACGCGATGTGGGCAGCCGGTGACCAAATGGCGCGGGGCTTCATCATGGGGGCGACCGCTGGTCGCACCACTCTGACCGGTGAAGGGCTCCAGCACGCCGATGGACACTCGCCCTTGCTTGCCTCCACCAATCCCGCTGTAGTGACCTACGACCCCGCGTACTCCTACGAGATTGCGCATATCGTCAAGGCCGGTCTTGAGCGGATGTATGGCGGCACTCACCCTGATCCCAACGTGATGTATTACCTCACCATCTATAACGAGCCGATCATTCAGCCCGAAGAACCTGAAGGTCTCGACGTTGAGGGATTGCTCAAGGGTCTGTATCTGCTGAAGGAAGGCCAACTCGACGGCGGACCGAAAGCCACGATTCTGGCCTCCGGAGTTGGTATGGCCTGGGCGCTCGAAGCACAAGAGCTTCTCGCGACCGATTGGGGTGTCAGCGCCGATATCTACTCCGTAACATCGTGGAACGAGCTTCGTCGAGACGGTGTGGAGGCCGAGCGCCACAACTTCCTCCACCCCGACCAACCAGCGCGGGTGCCCTATGTGACCCAGAAGCTCCAAGGAGCGCACGGTCCCATCGTCGCGGTGAGCGACTTCATGCACTCTGTTCAGGACCAAATTCGTGAGTTCGTGCCGGGCACCTATCTCACGTTGGGTGCGGACGGGTTTGGGTTTAGTGACACCAGGCCAGCGGCCCGACGACACTTTGCGATTGATGGACCCTCCGTGACAGCGCGCGTTCTCCAGCAACTCGCGAAAGAAGGCGCGGTGGCCCCAGATGCTCTGCACCAGGCCATCACGAAGTACCAGCTTCTCGATGTGAATGCGGGAACCAGTGGTTCCGCTGGTGGAGAAGCGTAGGGGTCTTGTCACCCCACAAGTGAGGACACCATGAGCGCAGCCATGACGAAGAAGCAGACGCTGTCGTGGTTGCGCAATATTTCCGGTGAGATGGCGAGTGCCACTCTGGCCAGGCTCGAGCGAGACCTGCCCTGGTACAAAGACATGCCGCCCAGTCGACGCTCCGCAGTGGGCATGGTCGCTCAAGCCGGTATCACGTCCTTCATTAGTTGGTACGAATCACCTGGCTCTACACCCTGGATTGCCTCCGACGTGTTCGGCGTGGCCCCCCGGGAGTTGTTGCGATCGGTCAGCCTTCAGCAGACTCTGCAGCTGATCAAGGTGACCGTGGAGGTCGTCGAGGACTTCTTGAAGGACGCTCCACACGAGCTTCGAGAGGGCATACTGCACTACTCCCGCGATATCGCTTTTGCCGCAGCAGACGTGTATGCCAGAGCTGCGGAAGCACGTGGCCTCTGGGATGCCCGCCTGGAAGCTCTCGTCGTGGACTCGATCCTCAGTGGCGAGTATGACCAAGAGCTCCCCTCCAGAATCGCGGCACTCGGGTGGACGGGACACGGCGAGGTCAGCGTCATCGTGGGTACAAGCCCTCGCATGGTCGATGTGGACGCGATTCGCCGCACCGCCCGACACCATGACACCGACGTACTGGTAGGAGTGCAGGGCAACCGACTCGTCGTCGTCGTCGGTCGCCGTCTTGAAGAAGACAGCACCCACGAGGTGATCTCCTTTATCGACATCGCAGCTGCTCTCGATGACTCCTTCGGGCCGGGAACCTATGTCGTAGGTCCCACCGTCCCCGCTGTTGTTGACGCCGTGAAGAGCGCGAAAGCCGCTCTCGCGGGGTTCTCTGTGGCCAAGAGCCGAAGAGAACCTCCCCGGCCCCTTTTGGCTGACGATGTTTTGCCTGAGCGGGCTCTTGCCGGGGATCCTCTAGCCCGTCGCGCCCTCATCCAAGGAATTTATGAGCCACTGCGCGATCACGCGCTGGATTTGTTGGGAACCGTCTGGACGTATTTCGAGACGGGGCACTCTCTCGAGGCAACAGCGCGCGAACTCTTTGTCCACCCCAACACTGTCCGGTACCGCTTGAAGAAGGTCATCGAGGTTATCGACTGGGATCCGAGTGTCCCCCGTGACGCCTTCACTATTCACGTGGCGGTGATTCTGGGCTCAATGAGCGAGCCGAATCAGGGTCCGAGCTCCGCAGGAAGCCCCAAACTGTAGGGTCCCCACAGTGTTTGCTGGCCCCCGTCGGCATGTTCCTCTAGCCAATTTATTCCTGTGGAAGGGAGACTAGAGACCATGTTTGTGATTGCAGCGCCTGGACAGGGTTCCCAAAAACCCGGATTTCTGGAACCTTGGCTGGAGTCCTCCTCAGATCGAGAGAACCTCACCCGATGGTCAGACCTCATCGAGAGCGACCTCATTGCGCACGGAACAATCAGTGACCAAGACACCATTACCGATACCGCGATTGCGCAACCACTGATTGTCGCCGCAGGCATCATCACCGGGCGCGCTCTGTTGGAGGCACTGCCCGAGAGCGCATCACTCGCCTTTGCCGGACACTCGGTCGGTGAATTTACTGCTGCAGCGCTCTCAGGTGTCATCACCGATGACGAAGCCATCTCGCTGGTTGCCCTGCGAGGTCGCGCCATGGCGCAGGCTGCAGCTGAGGTTCCCACGGGAATGTCAGCTGTGCTCGGGGCCGATCTTGAGGTGCTCACCACCGCGCTGACGGAAGCAAACCTCTATGCCGCGAACTTTAACGGCGCGGGTCAGGTTGTCATCGCTGGCGAACGAACTGCGTTAGCTCGGTTCCAGGAAAACCCTCCAGAAGGCATGCGGGTGATTCCCCTGCAGGTCGCGGGTGCTTTTCATACGCTCTACATGCAGAGCGCCGTCTCAGCACTGGCAGAAGCAGCTTCGGGCACTACCTCGCGCGAACAAACGCACCCGCTGTATACGAACCGAGATGGGTCACGAGTGGGCCACGACCTGGCCCTTAGCTACTTAGTTGACCAGGTCGCCAGACCGGTCCGATGGGATCTCTGCATGGAATCGTTCGCGAGGGATGGCATTCAGGGCATGATGGAACTTGCCCCTGCCGGCGCACTGGTGGGATTAGCGAAAAGAGCTCTGAAGGGAGTCCCCACCGTGGCACTCAACACCCCCGACGATGTCGCTAAAGCCGTGGAGTTGGTGAACGCAGCATGAGTCCCCTCGCCCAATCACACGGTGCTCAGTTCACCCGCATCCTTTCGTTAGGTGCTGCCCGAGGCGACACGGTCGTCAGCAACGACGACATCGCCGAACCGATCGACTCCTCGGATGAGTGGATTCGTCAGCGGACCGGCATCATCGAGCGCCGCCGCTCGAGTGATGCCGAGCAGGCCATTGATCTTGCCGTTCGCGCCTCGAATGAGGCCATCGACAAAGCGGGAATCCAGCCAGACCAGATTGGCGCTGTGATTGTCGCAACGATTAGCAACGCTGTGCAAACACCGTCGTTGGCAGCGCTGCTTGCTGATCGCGTGGGAGCTACGCCCGCCGCGGCCTATGACGTCTCGGCAGCCTGTGCCGGCTACACCTATGGCATCGCCCAAGCAGATGCCCTGATCCGTTCGGGAACAGCGAACTATGTCCTGGTCGTGGGTGCTGAAAAACTCAGCGATTTTGTGAAGCCCACCGACCGCAGTATTTCGTTCTTGCTCGGTGATGGCGCCGGTGCTGCCATTATCGGCCCCAGCGACACCATCGGAATCGGCCCCACTCTGTGGGGATCCGATGGCTCCAAATGGGACGCAGTAGGTATGGATCGCCCACTCAAGGAAGCGTTTGATGACCCTGACGGTGGCTTCCCCACCCTGCGACAGGATGGCCAAACGGTGTTTCGTTGGGCCGTCTGGGAGATGGCGAAGGTCGCGAAGGAGGCTCTGGAGAAATCCGGTGTGAGCCCTGAAGAATTGACTGCCTTTGTTCCTCACCAGGCCAATATGCGCATCATTGACGAGTTTGCTAAACAATTGGGGCTTCCCGAGAGTGTCCTGATTGCTCGCGATATCGAAACGACCGGGAACACCTCGGCCGCATCAATTCCGTTAGCAATGCACCGGTTACTCGAGGAGCACCCCGACGCGTCCGGTGGTCTCGCCTTACAGATTGGCTTTGGCGCCGGCCTTGTCTATGGCGCACAGGTTGTCACTCTCCCCTAAACCGAAAGGCTGGCTCTAAGATTGGAGCCGGTCACTACACCCCCACAGAAAAGGAAAATCATGGCTCACACCACTGAGGAAGTTCTCGCCGGCCTTGCCGAGCTCATCAACGACGAAACCGGCATTTCTGCCGACCAGGTCTCGTTGGAGAAGTCCTTCACCGATGACCTCGACATTGACTCGATTTCGATGATGACCATCGTCGTGAACGCTGAAGAGAAGTTCGACGTCAAGATTCCTGACGACGAGGTAAAGAACCTGACCACCGTTGGCGAAGCAGTGGAGTTCATTACCAAGGCTCAGGCCTAAGGACTTCCCCTCCGGGGAACACTATGACCACCGTCGTCGTCACCGGAATAGGTGCTACTTCTCCCCTCGGGGGAGACGTAGCGTCCACCTGGAAGGCTCTGCTTGCTGGTGAATCCGGTGTGACGACGTTGGAACATGAGTGGGTCGAGAAATATGAGCTTCCGGTAACGTTTGCCGGCCAAGCCAAGGTCAAAGCCGAGGACGTTCTCGAGCGCCAGGAATTCAAGCGCCTCGACCCCTCCGCGCAACTCGCTCTCATTTCTGCCCGAGAGGCGTGGGCTGACGCCGGAGCTCCCGACGTTGCGCCTGAGCGCATTCTGGTCGATTACGCCACCGGCATTGGTGGACTTTGGACTCTGCTGGATGGCTGGGACACTCTCCGGGAAAAAGGCCCACGACGCGTCCTCCCCATGACTATCCCGATGCTGATGCCCAACGCCGCTGCAGCCGCGGTGAGCATGGCACTGGGCGGTCGAGGAGGGGCCAGAACCGTCGTCTCCGCGTGCGCATCGGGAACAGAATCAATAGCGAACGCTTACGAGCACCTGCAGTTAGGGCTTGCCGATGTTGTGGTGGCCGGGGGAACTGAAGCGGTCATTCACCCCCTGCCGATCGCAGCTTTTGCGGCGATGCAGGCGCTGTCTAAGCGCAACGATGACCCCGCTCGGGCGTCACGTCCCTATGACGTCGACCGGGATGGTTTCGTCCTGGGTGAGGGTGCGGCAACCATTGTCCTGGAAACCAAAGAGCACGCCGAAGCACGTGGCGCGAGAATTTATGCCGAGCTAGCCGGTAGTGGAGTGACGAGCGATTCCTATCACATCACGGCTCCTGACCCCGAGGGTCTGGGGGCTTCCAGAGCAGTGATGGCAGCGCTCGCCCAAGCAGGTGCCACCCCCAACGATGTGACGCACATCAATGCTCACGCGACCTCCACCCCGGTGGGCGACATTGCAGAATTCCACGCGCTGAAAGCGGTGTTTGGAGACCGTGTCCACTCGATTCCGGTCTCTGCCACCAAGGCAGCGACCGGACACCTCCTGGGTGGCACGGGAGCGCTAGAAGCAGTGTTTTCCATACTTGCGGTCCATGAACGGATTGCACCTCCCACCATCAACCTGGATAACCAAGACGAGCAGATCCCCCTTGACGTGGTGACCGCCCCCAGAGACTTGGGCTCAGGGCCTCAGTTAGCGATCAGTAACTCCTTTGGTTTTGGTGGCCACAACGCGGTTGTGGCCTTCCGCAGCCTCTAATCGGGGCACTCGCTGGCGGGGACCCCTCCAGGGTGGTCAGCGCACTGATATCTCTCGCAAT
>CAZPBS010000006.1:0-3043 GCA_964584925.1 uncultured Microbacteriaceae bacterium | reverse complement strand
CACTCGCTGGCGGGGACCCCTCCAGGGTGGTCAGCGCACTGATATCTCTCGCAATTCTGGCTGTAGTGGCCTTCATCCTCTCGGCGCTTATCCTGCGTTCCAAGAGGTCACTCGCCACACGGTCTGAGGTTCGACTGGCTGCCTAGCCAACGCGGTGGAGCCAGACCACAGAGCGTGTGTCGCCAGCGCGGCGAAACGCTTCAAGTTCGTCATCCCACGCGCCACCGAGGGCAACTCTCAGCTCACGCGAAATTTCATCGGCATTACCCTGGGCCACTTCTAGTGCGTAACGAATGCGATCCTCAGGCACCACGACGTTTCCGGCAGAGTCCGTCTGCGCAAAAAACACTCCGAGATCGGGGGTGTGCATCCACCGGCCCCCGTCTGAGACCGAAGTGGGCTCCTCAGTGACCTCGTATCGAAGATGCTCCCAACCGCGCAGGGCGCTCGCAATAGCGGCACCGGAGCCCACTGGGCCCATCCATTCCATTTCTGCTCGCAGTGTTCCCGGCAGGACTGGTTGGTCCTCCCAGCGACAATTCACCGGATAGCCCAGGGCACCACCAATTGCCCACTCCAGGTGGGGGCAGAGAGCTCGCGGTGATGAGTGCACAAAAAGCACACCGCGAGAACGGGTGTTTGTCATCGTCTACTCCTTATTCCGTTGGTTCGACTTCCCCATCGACCGCGGAATAACCCGAGTAGTTGACTCACCGGTCCTCAGACCGGCTCCTAGTATGCGCTATGAACCCTAAGAATTACAAGTGTGTGACTCAGCCGTGAAGCAGGGAACCATCTTTGGCGAGCACATTCTTCTCTCCTGCTTCAATGGCAAAAGGGAACCTGTTTTGTGCCGGAGGAAGCGGACAATTGAACGCGTAGGAGAACGCACACGGAGGAAGAATCGCGTAGTTGAAGTCCAGGGTGATAGACCCATCGGGGTTAGGGGCAAGGAACAAGAACCGTCCGACACTATAGGTCGAGTCACCGTTCGTGGCATCTGAGAACACCAATTGGAGGGCTCTGCCCGCTTTGAACGCCGCGATGCTGTACTCCACACCCTCGTGGTCGAAGGTAATTTCACCAGGAATCACTTCATCCCGGGCCACACCTTCGTCCTTCAGGTGCTCAAACCCGACACTCTTTCCACCAGGGATTTCTTTCCAAGCGCCGGTAATGACCCACTCTGGCGCATAAGGAAAGGCTTCCACCTCCCCAAAGTTCTGAATGCCCTCCGACTGGGAATCCCACACGCGAAGCGCATAGGCGCCATCCGCAGCGATGACATGCCCGGTCACGGTGTCACTGAACACGACAGTGGAGGGTGATTCGTCATCTTTTCCTCGCACAACCACTTGGCCGTCCGCCACAACACCGTCCACAACAACTCCGTCTGAAGCCTCTGCTGCGACGAGAAGCCCTGAGCCGCCATCCACCCGGGGCGCCCAGGTCCCCGGCACTCCCCAAATGGTTTGCTCCATATCAACCCATTGGGTGTTGGTCAGTGCCAATGGCCCCTCGGGTTGAACCGCCGCGAGATTGCGACGCTCGCGGAACGTCGCGAGCTTTTCCTCAGCTTCAGACACGGGGCTAATCCGTGAGAGCAGGGATGATCGCGCCAGAGAACACCTGGTAGGCAAGCGCAGTCTTCGCAATCAGACTGAGAGTGATGTACATCCGCTCACCGCGGAGGTAATCCTTCCATCCGCCCACGCGGTGATACTGCAGAGCCTGATTCACCGCGAAGGTGTTGAAGAACAGGAAGAGGGAAATGATGATTCCCAACACAAAATCAGGCGCTTCCACTCCGGAGGTCGATCCTGGCGCCAGGAAGTAAATCAAGATGACAATCCAGGGCACCACACCGGTCATCGATCCGAAGACAAAAGGCAAGAAACCACCAGAGCCAGGCTGCTCGTATTTCTCTTGAATCGCCCCGAACATGATCATGGAGGCGTTGACGGCAAAGATTGAGAACAAAGCAGCGATATCCGTGATTCCGGTGATTTGAGCAACGAGCCAAATCATGACCGAGGAGCTCAGCGAGTATTCCGTCCACCGGAAGTAATTGCGGTTGAGCTTCAGTCCCGCTGCGTAACGCTTGAAGAACAGAGGGGACGAGATCAAGTAGTGGAAGAACGCGGACATGGCCAAGAAGGCGACAACGCCGAAACCGACGTTAATGTCAAAGAGCTCCACTCGCTCGGGAGGAAGTGGAACACCGGGAGGGCCTGCCAAGTAGTCGGCGGTGACGGCATACGTTACCTGGTCCTCGAGCAAAAAGAGGACATAGCCAAGCCCCACGGCTTGGAGCAGGTGAAGTGATCCGGCAACAACGTTGTAGGTCCGGAGGCGCGATATTTTCTGGTCAACAGTTCTCGTATGTTTTGCCATGCTTGTCTCCTCGAGGTTGCCCCTACGGTACCGCTGATAGTCGGTGATGGTGGTCCAGCAAGCCGGCAGTTTGTCAAATGACCCTCGCCAACTCAAGGCCGGCTACCGAGAGGAAATGGAGTTCTCAACCCTCAAACCGCCGACATTGTCAAAATGGCGAGTGTTAGCCGTCACCAGTGTTGAACCCAACGATCAGGCCCGTCCCGCAATCAGATAATCCATCTGGTTTGCAGGGCGGCCCAGCTTCTCGAGCTCTCCTCGCACCATCGCCCCTTCTCGTGCCGCCGGGCCACTCAAGTTCAGCCAATCGAAAGACTCTGCTGTTAGCGTCAAACCATCTAGGGACCCGTCATTGGTTCTTCTTCGGCTGGGAAGTCAGTGCGAACAAGGACTTATATGTCGAACGCAGTCATCGACCATGCACTCCCCCGCCCCCACTCCTACACGTCAGAGTTCGCCGAACTCCTCACAAGGATTAAGGATGAGGGTCTCCTCGCGCGGTCTCGGACCTACTACATCACGCTGATTGTGATTCTCTCGCTGTCACTTCTGGCGACTCTGACCGGAATGTATTTCCTCGGAAACACCTGGATCCAGATTGCTCTAGCACCGGTTATGGCCGTCATCATGACGCAGTTCTCTTTTGTCA
>CAZPBS010000005.1:23891-44277 GCA_964584925.1 uncultured Microbacteriaceae bacterium | reverse complement strand
CGATGAGGTCTATGTCACCATTTTCACCGCTCCTCCGGGTGTTGACACCCTTCCCCTCTGGATTCTCAAGGAAATGGCGAGGCCCAACCAGGCCAGTGTCGTCAATGTGGTCGCAACGGTCGTTATCTTGTTGTCTCTCATCCCGGTCTACGTCTCGCAGCGCCTCGCGCGCGACGATGATCAGAGGTAGGGAATATTCGGGGTAGGTCGACCGTTATGCCCTTCCAAGGAGGTCATCATGAGTGAGTGGAACTACACGAAGTGCGCAAAGCCTTTTGCCAGCGTTGACGAGGCGCGTGAGTACATGATGTCTCGCGGCTTCGAGGGTCAAATCCTCGCCCGTGACAACGGGGGCTACACCGCCGTGTGTCCGACCTATCCGGAGGGTTTTTATCCTGATGCGATTCCCGTGGAAACAGTGACGGGATCAGCACCCCAGATGCTGCCTGTAATTCAGCCATCTGAAGCGTGTTGCGACTAAAGACCCAGCAGTTTGTCGGTGTCCCCGTAGACCTCCATGGCGCCCACCTGGGCAACGGTGTCGAGGACTACGTGGCCACCTGGGTCGGTATGGGTGAGGTGTATGACGGCATTGAGGGTCTCTTCCACCCGTTGATGCATGGCCTCTCTCACAGGAGCATGCAGTGCACCACCCCCAGTCCGCTCCGCATCGACAGTGAGGGTCCCATCTGGGCCCGAGAGCTCCCAATGGACATGGGTATCCGTGATGTCCAGACGCCGCTCGGTGGTTCGGTTGTAGGTGGTGAAACGATGGAGGCGCCCCGAATGGTAGAGGCCGGCAATAAACCCCCGAAAGGCCCCACCCATCCACGGGATGATAGCCACTGAGCCGATAAACGACGCCTCTGGCGCCCCGTCCAGATGATTGGAGTGCAGCCAGACATACCCTTCGGGGAATGCTTTCCCCCAGTCCTTCTCGATGTACCCACGACCCCCACTGAAATCTGTCGGGGTGCCCTCCACGGATAGTGAGCCACTCAAGCCGTGCCCAAAAGAAACAATTCCGTGGAAGCATTCCATGAACGGAACAAGGCCGTACCACCCCATAATTCCTGGTTCCCGCAACGTGACGGGCCACGGGTTGAGGGGTGTGGTGAACTCTATGTCGCCCGTCAGCTGGGGCAGATTGAGTGTCACGCCGTGCGAGGAGAAATGGTTGCCCCCAACGGAGACGGAAAACTCAGTGCTGCTCGCCGTAAATTCTTCGACAGTGAACCGGTGGTACCAGGATCGTCCGCTCGCGCCATCCAGCACCTGCACGAAGGCTTCACGAGTGTGGCCGTCGAGGCCGAGGAAAACTCCGGGAATGACAGCCCAACGTTGAGCGAGGTTCTCCGAGACTAATTTGATGTACCAACCCTCGAAAAACTTTGTCCTCACCCCAGCCCCGTGGAAAGCTTCGGGATTCTTCACTCCCCGGAAATAGTCCACTGGGCTTCGCATGCCCCGAGGTTATCGCACAGGCGACGCTCCTCTTCCGGTCCCACCCAGCATGGAGGCGTACTCTGGAGGCAATGACCGACACAGCTGACCCGATTGATCGCATCCTTGCCCAGGAGAGCGAACCTGGGGCAAACGTCCGAGTATTTGGGGGCGCCATCGGTGCGCCTCGATCTCCCTTGGGCGATGTCACCACGGGCGATATGGATTTGGAGGAGCGCCTAGCACTTCGGCGCGTTAGTGGGCTCTCGACAGAGCTCGAGGACGTCACCGAGGTTGAGTATCGGGAGCTTCGCCTCGAAAAAGTTGTGCTCATTGGGGTCTATTCAGAGGGCACTGCTGTTGAGGCAGAGAATTCGCTCAAAGAGCTTGCAGCACTGTGTGAAACGGCCGGGGCAGAGGTACTTGATGGCGTCATCCAGCGCCTTCCGCACCCCGACCCCTCGACCTACTTCGGTAAGGGTAAAGCGCGAGAGCTCGCGGATGTGGTCAAGGAGGTGGGTGCGGACACTGTTGTTGCTGACACGGAGCTTGCCCCCTCACAGCGCCGGGCCCTTGAGGATGTCGTCAAGGTCAAGGTCATCGATCGGACCGCGGTGATTTTGGACATTTTTTCTCAGCACGCGAAGACCCGCGAGGGTAAAGCGCAGGTGGAGCTCGCGCAGCTCCAATACCTCCTCCCTCGCCTTCGAGGGTGGGGTGAATCGATGAGTCGGCAGGCCGGTGGTCAGGTCGGAGGCGCCGGAGCCGGTATGGGAAGCCGTGGGCCTGGTGAAACCAAGATTGAGTTGGATCGACGTCGCATCAATAATCGAATGGCCAAACTTCGAGCGCAAATTAAGTCCTTTGGGCCATCTCGAGAGACCAAGCGGGCCAACCGGCGACGTACCGGTATTCCGAGCGTGGCGATTGCGGGATACACGAACGCGGGTAAATCGTCGCTGCTCAATCGCATCACGGGTGCGGGTGTGCTCGTTGAGGATGCCCTGTTTGCCACCCTGGACGCCACTGTGCGCAAGGCCAAAACACCGAGCGGGCGTGCCTTCACCCTGACAGACACTGTCGGTTTCGTGCGCCAGCTTCCTCACGAGTTGGTGGAAGCTTTTCGGTCCACCCTGGAGGAGGTCGCGGCGGCTGACCTGATTATTCATGTAGTGGATGCCACCCACCCGGATCCGGGTGCTCAGCTCCACACTGTCCGAGATGTGATGGCTGATGTTGGTGCCAGAGACATCCCTGAAATCGTGGTGTTCAACAAGGTCGACATGGTGAGCTCCGGAACCACGATGATGTTGCGGGGTATGGAACCGGGAGCACTTTTCGTCTCTGCCGCAACGGGTGAGGGGGTGAGTCTGCTCCTGGACGAGATCGACCGCAGGCTTCCCGGCCCGACCATCCCGATCACGGCATTGATTCCTTTTGAGCGCGGAGATCTTGTCGCACTGCTTCACAACGAGGCGATCGTTCATTCCAGCAGCTACGAGGAAGGAGGGACCCTGGTCGACGCCCTCGTGGAGCAACGCCACCTGGACAAGATCTCTCCTTTTGTGGTGGCGTCAGCCTCCGAGCGCTAGTCCAGTAGCGCGTTACCTGCCAAGTACGCGGCACCCACAATGCCGGCGTTATTCAAGAGTGCTGCCGGCTTTACGGGGGTCGCAATCTCGAGGAATGGGAAAAACTCGTCATGCTGTTTGGAAATCCCACCGCCAATGATGAACAGATCAGGGCTAAAGATCCGCTCCACATGGCCTAGGTAGCGGGTGAGACGAAGTGCCCAGGCTTCAAAGTCGAGCCCTTCACGTTCTCTCGCAGCATTAGACGCGCGACGCTCGGCGCCGCTGCCATCAATCTCCAAGTGCCCAATTTCTGTGTTGGGAACGAGGGTGCCATCGATTAAAAAGGCGCTCCCGATTCCTGTTCCCAGTGTCAACATGATGACGAGCCCCGACACTCCTCGAGCCGCACCAAACTGTGCCTCAGCGACTCCTGCAGCATCAGCATCGTTCACAAAGTGAATATCGCGCTCTAGAGACTGGGCAAAAGTCGCGGCCGCTGGAAAATCTATCCAGTCAGCGGAAACGTTTGCTGCAGATCGAGTGATTCCGTGCGTCACAATCGCGGGGAAGCAGATTCCGGTGTGGTCAGCGGCCTCTCCCTCTAGGTCAGACAACAGTGTCTCGACAACGTCGAGAACATCACCAGGGTGTCCTCCCTCAGGGGTGGGGTATTTGATGCGCTCCGATATCAACTCTCCGGTGGTGAGGTCTACCCGGGCGCCCTTAATCCCGGTGCCGCCGATGTCAATTCCCAGTGCAGTCGTCATGGCAGAGTGAGGATTTCTGCACCGGTCTCGGTCACGACCAGAGTGTGCTCAAACTGTGCGGAGAGAGACTTGTCTTTGGTCGTGACGGTCCAGCCGTCCTCCCACATATCCCAGTGGATAGTTCCGAGGGTCAACATCGGCTCAATGGTGAAGACCATCCCGGGGACCATGAGCTGGTCAAAAAGTGGAGCTGCGTCATAGTGGGGGATGATCAGGCCCGAGTGGAACGAGGATCCCACCCCGTGTCCTGTGAAGTCCCGAACCACTCCGTATCCAAAACGATTCGCGTATGCCTCGATGGCTTTCCCGATGACGTTGATGTGGCGTCCCGGCGCCACAGCTTTGATTCCTCGACGAAGCGCCTCTTCGGTTCGCTCCACCAAGAGAGCCGCTTCCTCGGAGGCCTCTCCTGCCACAAATGTCTTGTTGAGATCCCCGTGCATTCCGTCTTTGTAGGCGGTGATGTCGATATTGACCAGGTCGCCCTCTTGGATCACGGTGTTATCGGGGATGCCGTGGCAAATTACTTCGTTGAGCGAGGTGCAACACGATTTGGGGTAGCCCCGATATCCGAGAGTGGAGGGGTAAGCACCATGGGACACGACATACTCGTGCGCGATCGCATCAAGCTGATCGGTGGTGACACCCGGTGCGACTGCCGCGCCGGCAGCCTCGATGGCGCCAGCCGCAATCTTCCCCGCTGTCCGGATGAGTTCGATTTCCTCCGCGGTGTAGACGTCATCGCCCTCGTGTTCCCGGGGCGATTGTCGTCCCACGTACTCAGGTGCCACGATAGAGGAGGGTACGAGCCTCTGAGGCCCCAGAATCCCTGGAGTCAGATATCCAGTAGCGTCTCGGGGCACATGCCTAGTCTAAACAGGGGGAGCGAGATGGCCGACCAGGAACAGTGGTGGTACAACCATAAGACGGGTGAGGTTGAGCAGGGACGCCAGTCGCTGGGTCTCCACCGAGATGGACCGTTTGCTACTCGCGAAGAGGCTCTCCGCGCACCAGAAATTGCCCGAGAGCGATCACAGGCGTGGGAAGACGACGAACAGAAGTCTTAGTCTTCGCGAAAACTGTGTTCTGGACCGGGGAAAGCCCCTGTATTGATCTCCCCAATCCACGTGGACACAGCCGAGTGGAGATCTTTTTCCAGTGACGCATACTGCTTCACAAACTTGGGCACTCGCGATGTTGAGAGCCCGGCGAGGTCCGTCCAGACCAGAATCTGGCCATCGGTGTGGGCGCCCGCGCCGATCCCGATGGTGGGGATACGCAGCGCCTCGGAGACTTCTTTGGCCACCTCTTCGGGGACCATTTCAATCACCACGGCAAACGCTCCAGCCTTCTCCACAGCGAGCGCATCCTTCATCAGTTGCTCGCGGCCTGAGCCTTTTCCTTGGACAACATGTCCCCCCAGGCCGTGCTCAGACTGTGGTGTGAATCCGATGTGACCCATCACGGGCACTCCGGCTCCGACGATGCGCTCGATGCTCGACGCGGAGCGCTCACCGCCCTCGAGTTTCACCGCGTGGACGCCGGCCTCTTTCATGAACCGCACTGCGGTGTGAAGGGCGTCATCCGGGTTGGCCTCATAGGAGCCAAAGGGGAGATCGGCCACTACGAGAGCCCGCTTCGCGGCGCGAACAACTCCTTTGCACAGAGGGATGAGCTCATCGGTGGTGACGGGCACTGTGGTGTCATACCCGAACACCACATTGGCTGCTGAGTCACCCACAAGCAGGAAATCAACACCCGCGGCATCAAAGATTCCGGCCGTCAAAAAGTCGTAACTGGTGAGCCCGGTAATCCGGATGCCTTCAGCTTTCGCTGCGGCAAAGTGCCGAACTCGAACCTTTTTGGGTGCGTCAGTCATGCGTGTGAGCCTATCGCGAGGACGGAAAAGGGGTAGGTCTGCTCGTGATGGGTAGGCGACGGTCCCTGCCAAACGCCACGCTCGAAATTCTCGGTCCAATTGCTCCCTGGCGTCGCTTCCACTCGGCCCGAGATACCAGGCCCACGATGTCTTCGACGAGTGCTTGATCGAATCCTCGATTCGTGATCTGTGGGACGTCGAGACCCTCCACAATCAAGAGCTCAAGAATGGCGTCGAGGACCGCGTAGTCAGGCAAGCTGTCTTGGTCAGTTTGGTCGGGCCTCAACTCGGCAC
The DNA here is from genome assembly GCA_964584925.1 of uncultured Microbacteriaceae bacterium. GTDB lineage: Bacteria > Actinomycetota > Actinomycetes > Actinomycetales > Microbacteriaceae > Pontimonas. The sequence goes on along the minus strand of CAZPBS010000005.1, from coordinate 38,320 downwards.
TCGGAGGCTTCTCGATGGAACTGAGGGGGATAGGTGCCTGTTCCCCTGCGGACCGCGCTTGATCGTTGCGCCACCTGGCCAACTCCCACACCAGCGTTTTCGGGACATCCTTGATTGGCGCGTACCCGCCCACAGAATCGCCATAAATCGTGGAATACCCGACGGCCAGTTCAGATTTGTTGCCGGTGGTGAGAACTAGGTGTCCCTCTTTGTTCGACAACGCCATCAGGATGATCGCGCGGGCTCGGGCTTGAACATTTTCCGCGGCAAGGCCGCTCAACCCCAATTGACTATCGAGGACGCTCACGACGTCGCCAATCTGCTCTACTCGATAGTTGACTCCCTGAGCCTTGGCCAGCGCTTCTGCGTCCCCGAGGGAATGCTCGCTGGAGTGGACGCTTGGCAAACTCACCCCGAACACTCGATCTGCACCCAGAGCGTCGACGGCGATCGTCGCGCAGACGGCTGAGTCAATACCGCCGGAGAGCCCCAGCATGACGGAAGGGAAACCGTTCTTGGTGACGTAATCCCTGGTGCCGGTTACGAGGGCTTGCCACAGGATTGCGTTGTCATCTTCCTCGGGGCTGCTCCGAGGGAGAAGTGGCTGTTCACCGGGTCCGCGGATGTCTACCTCACACAGCACGGTGTGTGGTGGTAACGCAGCTTCAAGCACAGAGCCTGGAAGCTCAAGGTCCTGGAGGATGAGGTCCTCCTCGAACCGAGCACCCCAGGAAAGGCGCTTACCCGCGGGATTCACCACCATGCTGTCGCCATCAAAAACAAGGTCGTCTTGCCCACCCACGAGATTCACGTAGGCGATGTGAGTTTTCATGTCCTTGGCGCGGGTGACCACGAGTGGCTCACGTACCTCATCCTTATCGCGCTCAAAGGGTGAAGCATTCGGGACAAGAAGCGCACCCAGGGGATAGCCGGTGAGGCTTTCGATAGGCCCATCAGAGCGCCACAGGTCCTCGCAAATGACGAGCCCAAGGTCGACTCCACCGGTTCGCACTATGAGGCCTTGATCGCCGGGGAGAAAGGTTCGAAACTCATCGAATACTGCGTAGTTGGGGAGATGATGTTTGGCGTAGGTCGCATGAATTTTTCCGTGAGCAAGCACTGAGGCGCAGTTTCTTGCCCGAGCCGGGTGGTGCAGGATTGTCGCCGAATCTTCCGCAGAGTAGGGACCATCAGGGTGCCCCACAATGACGGCCATGTCGCCCAATCCTTGGGTGTCCAGGGCTAAGGCGAAGGCGTCCAGTGCGTGGCGAGAGATTTCTAGAAAGTTATCGCGCAACGCCAGGTCCTCAATGGGATATCCCGTCAGAGCTAATTCACCCGTGAGGAAGACCTGAGCGCCCTGATTGTAGGCCTGCTGGGCGAGCTCTAAGAGACGCTCGGCATTGTGTGCCCGGTCACCCACAATCGGGTTAGTTTGGGCCATGGCCAAGCGAAGACGGGGCATACCAAGTAGCCTAATGGCAGGGTTTTAGCCCCTCCACATGGGTGCAAAGGATATGTGATGGATAAGCAACGAGATTTTGTTCTGCGCACGATTGAAGAGCGCGGAGTGAAGTTCATCCGTTTGTGGTTCACCGACGTCGTCGGCACCCTCAAAATGGTGGCGGTTGCGCCCGCCGAGATCGAAGGCGCCTTCGCCGAAGGCTTGGGAATCGATGGATCCTCCATCGAGGGCTTTACGCGTGCTTTCGAGGCTGACGTGCTCGCGCATCCTGACCCCACAACGTTCCAGATTCTGCCCTGGCGCGGTGAGATTGACCCCACTGCCCGCATGTTCTGTGACATCACCACTCCTGATGGTCAGCCCGCAGTCACAGATCCTCGTTTCGTTCTCAAGCGTCAGTTGGAAAAAGCCGCAGATTTGGGCTTCACCTTCTACACCCACCCCGAGATTGAGTTTTACCTTCTGAAGTCCAGTGCCTACGGCGAGAACGGCCCCGAGCCGGTGGACTCGGCGGGATATTTCGACAATGTTCCCGGCGGCAGTGCTCACGATTTCCGGCGTCGCGCCATTCGAATGCTCGAGGACTTAGGAATTTCGGTGGAATTCAGTCACCACGAGGCCGGTCCCGGTCAAAACGAGATTGACCTTCGCTATGCGGATGCGCTGACGACGGCGGACAACATCATGACGTTCCGCACCGTTATCAAAGAGGTTGCCATCGAACAGGGTGTTTATGCCACCTTCATGCCCAAGCCCATGGCGCACCATCCTGGATCAGGAATGCACACCCATATGTCACTCTTCGAGGGTGACACTAACGCGTTCTTCGACGCCGGTGGTAAGTACCAGCTCTCGGCAGTCGGACGCTCTTTCGTTGCGGGAGTGCTCAAGCACGCCCCAGAGTTCACGGCGATTACCAACCAGTTCGTGAACTCCTACAAGCGGCTCTGGGGCGGCCATGAAGCCCCCAGCTACGTCACCTGGGGTCACAACAACCGCAGCGCACTCGTGCGCGTCCCCCTCTACAAGCCTGGCAAGGGCCAGAGCGCTCGTATTGAGTACCGCGCCATGGACTCTGCTGCTAACCCTTACCTCGCCTTTGCCGTTCTTTTGGCTGCGGGCTTGAAGGGTATTTCGGAGAACTATGAGCTTCCCGCCGAGGCCGAAGACACCGTATGGGAGCTCAGCGAAGGTGAGCGCCGAGCTCTCGGGTATGAACCGCTTCCCGCGAGCCTGGATAGGGCGCTGTCCCTGATGGAAGACAGTGAACTTGTCGCAGAAACATTGGGTGAGCAGGTGTTCAACTATGTGTTGCTGAACAAGAAGCGCGATTGGAACACTTACCGCGCTCAGGTCACCCCCTATGAACTCGCCAGCAATCTCGAGATTCTCTAACTTTCCAGAGGATGTCGCGGACTCCGTCACCCCTGTCATCGCTGGCGAAAGCTGGCTTTGCGAGGCTGGGCGAAGCCCGAGACCGTCTTGACGCCCAAGACTTTTCCGCAGAGGACTTTTCTGGAGCAGCCGACCCTGACCTTGCGCTCAAGACAGTCGCCGACTTAGCAGAGAAGGAACCCAGCCGGTTTCGAAAACTATGGTCCGATAGTGACCACCGAGAGTCTCTGGTTGTGCTCGCCGGGTCAAGCTCTGGACTGGGCGACTTTCTCAAGCGCCACCCCGACCAGTGGGATCTGCTCCACAAGCCACTGCGCTCGCTTCCCCGTGACAGTGAGTACCTCACGATTTTCAGGAAAGCGATTGCTGGGCTGGAAACGGAGAGCGCTGCCATGGCGCTGCGGGTCGCCTATCGTCGACAGCTCTGTCGTCTTGCGCTCTGGGACACCCGTCAGAGCTCACCGGTCTCCATTGTCGATCAGGTGGCCAGGGCGCTCGCGGATATGGCCTCGGCTGCACTCGACGCTGCGCTGGATATCGCCCGCGAACACCACAATCTGAGCGCCAAGGATGTACCACTGGCCATCATCGGCATGGGCAAGGCCGGAGCGGCGGAGCTCAATTACCTGAGTGATGTCGACGTCATCTATGTCACCGATGTCCCGGAGGGCGCTGATGCGAGCTTTGTCGTCAGAAGCGCTGAGACCCTTGCTCGCGATACTGCCCGGTATCTCATGGAGTTTGGGGTGGAGCCTGGCCTGTGGGAAGTTGACCCCAACCTGCGTCCTGAAGGAAAAGATGGTGCGCTGGTGCGCACCCTGGAGTCACACGTGGCGTACTACGAGCGTTGGGCCCACGATTGGGAGTTTCAGGCGCTGATTAAGGCTCGGCCTCTCGCCGGAGACCGTGCGCTCGGCGCTGCCTATCGCGAAGCCCTGGAGCCCCTGATTTGGCAAGCCTCGAGCCGGCCGGGCTTTGTTGAGCAAGTTCAACGTATGCGTGAGCGCGTGACGGACAACATTCCCGCTGATCAAGTGGATTACCAAATTAAGCTGGGTCCTGGTGGCCTTCGAGACATTGAGTTCACCATTCAACTGCTTCAGCTCGTCCACGGAGCACACGACGAGACCGTGCGGAAACTGGATACCTTGGGAGCACTCAGGGCTCTCAGCGAGGCGGGCTATGTCGGGCGCGCTGAGGCGGCTGAGTTCGATCACGCCTACCGAACCCTTCGAGTACTCGAGCACCGGATTCAGCTGGGAGCACTGAAGCGTAGTCATGTGATGCCACAGGGCGAAGAAGCACTGCGCGTGCTCGCCCGGCACACGAAACTTGCCGACACGGCAGAGAGCCTTGTCGAGCACTGGCGAGGTATTCAGCGTTCCGTCCGAAGTCTGCATGAGCGACTGTTTTATCGGCCGCTACTTTCTGCGGTGGCAGGTCTTGAGGACCCGGGGGTGGAGCTCACCAGTGAGCAGGCGGCATTGCGACTCCAAGCCTCAGGGTTTAGAAACCCAGAGGGTGCGCTCCACCACATTGGAGCCCTCACACAGGGTGTTTCTCGACGCGCCGCCATCCACAAGACACTATTTCCTGTCCTCCTCAAGTGGCTTGCAGAAGGAACTGATCCCGATGGTGGACTGCTCGCCTTCCGCCAACTCAGTGATGACTTGGGGGAGTCCCATTGGTTCCTTCGGATGTTGCGGGATTCATCCGGTGCTGCTGGGCGATTGATGACGGTGCTCGGCACCAGCGCGTTTGTGGCAAAACTGTTCGGTCGGGTCCCTGAGGGAGCCGCGTGGCTGGATAACGATGATGACCTTGTGCCGCGGGAGCTAGCGTCCCTGCGCGATGAGGTCCAGGCGACCCTCGAGCGCCACCAGGACAGTGAGGACTCGGCAAGAAAAGCCCTTCGAGGCTTCCGACGTCGCGAGCTCCTGCGGATCGCGCTCTCCAGCATGGTCGGGGTGAGTGACATCACGCAGGTCGGGAATGCGCTGACGACTCTCTCCAGGGTTTTCCTAGAGGGGATTGTCGCTCTGGCTCGAACTCCCGATGATGGTATCGAGTTCGCCGTTATCGCGATGGGCCGACTGGGTGGCGCCGAGTTAGGTTTCGGATCGGATCTGGACGTGGTTTATGTGTTCAGGGATGCAGGGGCCGCAGAGCAGGCCCACAGTGTCGCGGAGCGTATCGTCAAGGACATCACCCGATTGAGCGAGGACGTCCTCTTCCCGGTGGATCTCGATGCTGGTCTTCGCCCTGAAGGCAAAAATGGCCCGATTGTGCGCAGTTTGGACGCCTATGCTGCCTATTACGAGCGGTGGGCACTCGGCTGGGAGGCGCAAGCATTACTGCGAGCAGCCAGCTACGTCGGAGACGAGGCGTTGACCACTGATTTTCTCGACATGGCGGCGATGTATCGCTACCCAAAGGTGTTCCGCGAGGATGAGGCCCGGGAGATTCGGCGCATCAAGGCTCGCGTCGAGGCTGAGCGGCTTCCTCAAGGAGTGGATGCGTCCCGCCATCTGAAGCTCGGTCGCGGGTCTCTCAGCGACGTCGAATGGGCCGTGCAACTGCTGCAGTTGCAGCATGGGCATGATCACCCCGATATTCGATCAGCCTCAACACTGGAAGCTTTGCAACGAATCGATGACAACGGTCTTATTGACCGGACCGATGTCGACCTTCTTCGTGAAGCGTGGCTCTTGGCATCTCGCATTAGGACAGCGCTGGCCCTCTTCGGGGAGTCGTCGACAGATGTGCTACCCAGTGATCGTGTGGGTTTGGAGGGCGCTGCACGCCTCATGGGATACCCGCCACGAAGCGCGAGTGTGCTGGAGGAGACTTACCTGAGAGTCACGAGGCGCTCACGCGTGGTGTTTGAACGCGTCTTCTACGGGCACGAGGCTTAACGGCCTGGTGGGCCCCATCCCACGATAGGGCCCACCAGAGTCTGTCTCTCGAATTAGACGCCGTAGTACAGCTCGAACTCGAAGGGGTGAGGACGCTGCGCCATGGGCAGAATCTCGTTCTCACGCTTGAAATCGATCCAGGTCTCGATCAGGTCCTCCGTGAAGACACCACCAGCGAGCAGGAACTCGTGGTCGTTCTCCAAGGCGACGAGGGCTTCCTCGAGAGAACCGGGAACCTGAGGAATGGCCTTAGCTTCCTCAGCGGGCAACTCGTAGAGGTCCTTGTCAACAGGCTCGTGAGGCTCGATCTTGTTCAAGATTCCATCCAGACCAGCCATCATCTGCGCGGCAAACGCGAGGTAAGGGTTGCTGGCGGCGTCAGGAGCGCGGAACTCGATGCGCTTAGCCTTCGGGTTGGTTCCGGTGATCGGGATACGAATGGCTGCCGAGCGGTTACCGGCCGAGTAGACCAGGTTCACGGGAGCTTCGAAGCCCTTGACCAGACGGTGATAGCTGTTCAGGCTGGGGTTGGTGAACGCGAGAAGCGCTGGTGCGTGCTTCAGGATTCCACCGATGTACCAGCGAGCGATGTCGGAGAGGCCGCCATAGCCCTTCTCGTCGTAGAACAGTGGTTTGCCATCGTTCCAGAGCGACTGGTGGGTGTGCATACCGGACCCGTTGTCTCCAAAGAGGGGCTTGGGCATAAAGGTAGCCGTCTTGCCCCACTGCAGTGCAGTGTTCTTGACGATGTATTTGAACTTCAGGATGTCATCGGCTGCGTTCACCATGGTGTTGAAGCGGTAGTTGATCTCTGCCTGACCACCGGTTCCCACCTCGTGGTGTGAACGCTCCACAATGAGACCGGCTTCCTCGAGCTTCAGACAGATGTCATCGCGCAGGTCAGCAAAGTGGTCCACTGGGGAGACGGGGAAGTAGCCACCCTTGTAGGGGGTCTTGTTGGCGAGGTTTCCGCCCTCTTCCATGCGACCGCTGTTCCACGCGCCCTCGATGGAGTCGACCTCGTAGAAGCTGCGGTTCTGGCGCACGTCGTAACGGACGTCATCGAAGATGTAGAACTCGGCCTCCGGTGCAAAGAACGCGGTGTCGGCGATACCGGTGGAGGCGAGGTACTTCTCGGCCTTGTGTGCCACCTGGCGGGGGTCGCGGCTGTAGATTTCCCCATTACGAGGGTTGTAGATGTCAAAGACCATGATGAGGGTCAGTTCGTCGCGGAATGCATCCACATACGCGGTGGTGACATCGGGAATCAGCTGAAGATCGGACTCGTGAATCTGCTGGAATCCGCGGATGGAGGAACCATCGAACAGCTGGCCGACGGTGAAGAATTCCTCGTCAACCGAGTGGGCGGGAATGTTGAAGTGCTGCTGCACTCCAGGCAAGTCGGTGAAACGGATGTCAAGGAATTTGACGTCCTTTTCTTTGATGTACTTCAGTACTTCTGAAGAGTTCTTAAACATGCAGTCACTCCTGTATTTCGTGGGATTGAGTGTGGTTGGGGTTCCAACCTGCCTTGAGGGTAACTCTGTGCAATTTCTCCGTCATATCCGGATTGTTTCCTCCGTGTTACATCAGCCTGGCAACCTACACTGGAGGGGTGGTGGAAGAGGAGTATTGGCCGGGTAAGAAGTTTGGTCTTCCTCAGGATGGACCCAGGTCGACACCGACATATCTTCGTCGGGTTGCCGGGTTAGCTATCGACTGGGCCATCGCTGTGGGAATTTCGGTGCTGTTCTTTGACTACAACGGGCTCTGGACGCTGGCCATCTTTGTTGTCCTTCAGATGCTGGGGGGACTCCTAGTGGCCGGATCTCCCGGTCATCTGCTCGCCGGGATGCGTCTTGCGCCCATCACAGGCGGTGCGCTCGGCGTTCTGCCACCCCTGATTAGGCCCTTACTGATTGCTCTCGTGATTCCCGCAGTCATGGTCGATGAGGACCAACGAGGCGCCCATGACCGTCTGGTCGGCACCATTCTCGTTCGTCGTTAGCGGGGTTTTGGAGCGCGGACTTTAGTCGGGTCGATGCCCTTGGGGACAGGTATGTTCGGCCCGCTCTTGAGCGAGTTCAGTCGGTGAGAGACCGCCAGGACTTCAGCTTTCCGCAGCGAGTTCTTAAACGATTTGAGGGTCCTGTTGAGCTTATGGAGTGGTGTCGAATCGGCATCCGGTCCCACGTACACGAAGTGCACTGGAATCTCGGGGACAGCTCGGAGGACAGCGCGACGCTCATCCTCGAGCATCTTCTTGGTTTTCGCCTTGGAACCTTCAGCAATCAACACGACCCCTGGCTTGCCCACCGCGCGGTAGACGGCGTCCTGAGTTCTCGGGTTCACGGCAACAGGAAACTCACTTGCCTGCCATGCCCGGCGCAAAGCGCTACGCAATACGGCGCCGACGGCACCGGGTTGGCCGGAAATCTGCTGATACGCGGTGCGCTCAGCTCGTTGTCCGAGCACCACAAGAGTCAGGAGAATAGCCAGCAAGATTCCCGTCGTGATGTAGAGAATCAGGGTGAGGATGCTGCCCCCGGAAATGAGAATGGCGGCACCCACTCCGGCCACGATGGGCACAATGAACGTCAGCAGAAGTATGGGGACGAGAAGCTTGTCGGACTCCTTGGTGAGGTTGAAGATCTGCCAGAGTTGCTTGATCCGGCCAGGCTCTTTTGCCGATGAATCCTTTTTCGCCATGATCTCTACTCTCCTGGTGCCGGGATTCTCTAGATGCCCAAGTCGGCGTCAAAGTCGCCGGCCTCGAGTCGATTCTTGACCATAGTCAAGAATCGCGCAGCATCGGCGCCATCCACGATCCGGTGGTCATAGGACAAGGCAAAGAACACTGTCTGACGAATGGCAATGGAGTCATCCCCATTGTGGGTCACCACGACTGGCTTCTTCTGCACAATTCCTGTGCCAAGAATCGCGACCTGAGGCAGGAACACCACCGGGGTGTCAAAAAGTGCACCTCTCGACCCGGTGTTGGTGACGGTGAACGTTCCACCGGCCAACTCGTCGGGGCTCAACGCGTTGGTGCGGGTGCGCTCGGCCAGGTCTGCGATGTCTTTCGCGATCCCCGCAATGGTCTTCTCTCCGGCGTTCTTCAACACGGGGGTGAGCAGACCACGCTCGGTGTCGACAGCGATAGAAATGTTCTCGGTCGCCGGGTAAACGATGGTCTCTCCGTCAACAACCGCGTTGATGATGGGGAACACGCGAAGAGCTTCCGCCGCTGCTTTGACGAAGAAGGGCAGGAAGCTGAGCTTCACACCGGTGACCTGGTGGAACTGGTCCTTGGCTGCCTGACGAAGCTCCGCCACCTCGGTGACATCAACCTCGACAACAGAGGTGAGCTGGGCGGTCTGCTGCATGGAGGCAACAGCACGCTCAGCAATGACCTTACGCAAACGACTCATGGGCACTGAGGTGCCGCGAAGAGCTGACGCCTCGACGACTGTCGGAGCAGCCGCTGGCGCGGGTGTCGCACTTCCGCCTGCCTTGGCAAGAACGTCCTCTTTGCGAATCCGCCCTCCGACACCCGTACCGGTAATGCTGGCCAAGTCGACACCGTGGTCGTTTGCGAGCTTGCGGACAATTGGGGTGACGTAGGGCATCGCACGCGAGCCCGTGGGAACCGGCTCCGGCAGACCTGCAGGAGCAGCAGGGGCAGTGGTAGGAGCTGGTGCTGGCGCAGGAGTAGCGACAGCGGGAGGAGCCGCAACCGGAGCCGGAGGGGCGACAGGTGCCGCCGGGGGCGCGGGGGGTGCTGCTGCGGGTGGGGCTGCAGGGGGAGCCACCGGAGCTGCCGGCGCTTCTGCAACGGGAGCCGCGACAGGCTCGGGCGCTGCTACTGGCGCTGGCTCAGGTGCTGGTTCCGCGGCAGGAGCAGCGGCTTCGGGGGCGCCAGACGGGGCTGTAGCACCACTGCCATCACCTACGCGGACCAACACGGCACCGACCTCAACGGTCTCGTCCTCTGCCACGAGAATTTCTTCGATCACACCGGCAATGGGAGAGGGAATCTCCGTGTCAACCTTGTCGGTCGAAATCTCCACTAACGGCTCATCAACGGCGACAGTGTCGCCAACGTTCTTCAGCCAGCGGGTCACAGTGCCTTCGGTGACACTTTCCCCAAGGGCGGGGAGGGTTACATCTTGACTCATGGTGGTGGGTCTCCTTGTGAGAGGGGGTAAGGGTGACTACATCGCGTGCAGGGGTTTGCCTGCGATGGCCATAAACGCTTCTCCGAGCGCTTCGTTTTGGGTGGGGTGGGCGTGGAGCAGCGGTGCGACATCTTCGGGGTAGGCGTCCCAGTTGACAGCAACTTGGGCTTCACCGATGAGCTCACCCACGCGGGCGCCAATCATGTGCACTCCAAGAATTGGTCCATCGACCTGGCGGATGACCTTGATGGATCCCGCAGTCTCCAGAATGTGGCTCTTGCCATTACCCGCAAGGTTGTAGTCATAGACCGCGACTGCTGCGTCACCGAACTCTTCCTTGGCAGCTTTCTCGGAGTAACCGACAGAGGCGACCTCAGGCTCTGAGTAGGTGACCTTGGGAATATTGCGATCAACCACGACCATGGGGTTCAAGCCAGCGAGTTCCTCGGCGACAAAAATACCGTGCTGGAATCCGCGGTGAGCCAATTGGATGCCCGGCACGATGTCACCGACAGCGAACACACCGGGAACATTCGTGCGCAGACGCTCATCGGTGAGGACGTAGCCACGATCCATCGCAACACCGACCTCGTCGAAGCCCATACCGTCAGTCTTCGGACCCCGTCCCACAGCGACCAGCAAAAGGTCAGCAGTTTCGGTGGTTCCATCCTCGAGGGTCACGGTGACACTGGTGTCATCCTGGGTGGCGGACTGGAAGCGCACTCCCGTGTGGAAGTTGATACCGCGCTTGCGGTATGCGCGCTCAAACTGCTTCGAGATTGACTCGTCTTCCGCGGGCACAAGGTGGGGGAGACCCTCAATGATGGTGACCTCGCTCCCGAACGAGCGCCAAACGCTGGCGAATTCGACGCCAATTACGCCGCCGCCGAGGACGAGCACCTTGTTGGGGATCCAGTCCAATTGCAATGCCTGCTCAGAGGTGATGATGCGACCACCGATATCGAGACCAGGCAAAGACTTCGGGTAGGAGCCTGTGGCGAGAATCACATTCTTACCGACCACGGTGTCCTCACCAACAGCAACAGTCGTGGGGGATACCAGCCGACCCGTTCCCTCGATGGTGGTGATGCCTCGAGCCTTGATCAGGCCCTGGAGTCCTTTGTGCTTGGAGGCCACAATGCCATCGCGATAGGTGTTGACGGCAGGAAGGTCGACGCCCTCCAAAGTGGCGCGAACGCCAAACATGTCCGAGTGTCGAGCAGAATCTGCCACCTCGGCGGCATGAAGAAGCGCTTTGGTGGGGATACAGCCCACGTGAAGGCAAGTGCCACCGACCTTGTCCTTCTCGATGAGACCCACGGACATACCCAGTTGGCTAGCGCGCAACGCGGCGGCGTAACCTCCCGATCCTGCTCCGAGAACGACAAGGTCAAAAGTGTGCTCAGCCACGTGTGAGGGACTCCCTAATCAACGATTTTCGACAATAATCCGTCACGACATTCGTACAGAGCCGGACGACAATCGCCCACCAGCCTACTACCTCATGACTATGACCTAACAGGTGCGCTCCTAGGAGAGCACCACATCCAGAACTGTTCGAGTGAGAGCACCGGATGCTCCCTTGGGGGTGTACCCAAAAGCTCCTGAGGAGTTGTGGGCTGGGCCCGCGATATCCAGGTGGGCCCACGGGATTCCCTCTCCCACAAACTCCTTCAAGAACACGCCCGCCAGCAGCATTCCCCCGAGCACCTCACCCGGTTTCGCATTCGCAATATCGGCAACATCCGAAGAGAGCAAGGAGCGAAGCTCGTGGGGCAGAGGCATACCCCAGACGCGCTCGCCGACGCGAGCCGCTGACGCCTCCACCTCAGCAACACCCTCGGGGGTGCCCATAAGCCCGGCGTAGCGCTCACCAAGCGCAATCCGCGCAGCACCCGTGAGAGTCGCGATGTCAATAATGAGGTCCGGGCTCAGCTCAGAGGCGAGCGCGAGGCCATCCGCCATCACCAAACGACCCTCAGCGTCCGTGTTGAGGATCTCGACAGTCTTTCCACCCTTGATGGTGATGACGTCATTGGGCCTGGATGCGCTGCCACTCGGCATATTCTCCGCAAGGCACAGATAGGCGGTGATACTGGTGCTGGAAGACAGGGCGCTTGCCGCCAAGGTGACGGCTGCCATGACCGCTGCACCAGTCATGTCGTATTTCATGCCGACCATGGCGTTCGGGGCTTTCAGAGAAAGACCACCGGAGTCAAAGGTGATTCCTTTACCCACCAGCGCGACATGGCGGGTTGGGGACGCAGGGCGGTAGCGGAGGACCATCAGACGAGGAGGATTCTGCGATCCCTTTCCGACGGCACTGATGCCCCCCATTCCTTCGGCGAGGAGCTTCGTCTCGTCGAGAACCTCGATTTCGAGACCAGTGCCACCGGCTAGAGACGTGATGTGGTCGACAAAGCTGACGGGATTCAACAGATTGGGAGGCATCGTGACCAGGTCTCGAACCCGCCAGACAGCCTCGGTGGAGACCATCGCTCGCGAGAGCGCGGCATCGTCAAGGGATCCTAGGAACGCCAGGGTTGGCCGAGCTTCGTTGGCCGATTTACCGGGCTTCTGCACGCGGTGAGACCCCAGCAGCGCACCCTCGACGACAGCTGCCAACTCGTCACCTGACTCGGCCAGTGCAAACACCACGCGCTCACCCTTCGAAACCTGGAGAGCCGCGTAGCCCGCAGATTCGCGAAGCCGGTCCGCAGTCATCTCTTCGTCTCCCAAGCCGGTGAACACGACGCTGCGGACACGAAGGGTCGCGGGTGGCCCTTGGCGCCACGCGCTATCGAGAGAGCCATCCGCGTCGATCGCGGTGGCGAGCGAGGTAAGCGCTTCTCGTGTGTCGTCGTCCAGGCCTGGTGCATGGACCACGGCACCGTTGTCGGTCTTCTGGAGTCCCACGACGAGAATGTCGCCGGTGTCCAAAGCGTCAGGGGAGTCAAGGAAGGAAACAGTGGGCAGAGTCATGACCTCATCGTATCGAGCGATTGGTTATCGCCCTTGGCGAAGCTTCCCATTTCCTCACAGTGCGCTCGCTAGCATGGGCGTATGTTCCGAGATGAAATTTTTCGTGAGGCGATGGAACTCTCTGACGTTCCTCGCGGGCTTCCCCTTGTCGCGGGGCTCACCGGTTTTGCCGATGCAGGTGGAGCTGTCAGCCAGGTCAATAAGTACGTGTTTGAAACCCTGGAGACTCAGCGTGTGGGGGCTTTCGTCAACGACCTGCTGGTTGACTACCGAGCTCGTCGCCCTCTCTTTCACTTCGAGGAAACGTCTCTGACCTCGTACGAGCCTCCACGGCTCTCTCTCGACCTCGTCAAAGACGAGTTGGGGTCCCAGTTCCTCTTTCTCTCTGGCTATGAACCTGATTTCCGTTGGGAGCAGGTGAGCGACACCGTCCTCGACCTTATTGATGACCTTGCGGTGGAGAGCAGCTCCTGGGTTCACGCCATTCCCATGCCCGTCCCGCACACACGGAGCCTGGGTGTGACCGTCAGTGGAAACCGCGAGGACATCACGGATGCTCTTTCGGTGTGGCGACCCACCACGAGTGTTCCCGGGACGTTGATGCATCTGATCGAATACCGCCTCCAAGAGGCCGGGCACCCCACTGCAGGTTTTGTGGTGTTGGTTCCCCACTATCTTGCCGACACGGAGTTTCCCGACGCCGCGATTGCAGCTCTTCAGAGCGTGAGTCAAGCCACCGGCCTGATTTTTCCCACCGATGCGTTGCGTGAATCCGGTCGGTTGTTCCTTCAGGGAATTGCCGAGCAGGTGGAGGACAACCATGAGTTGCGGAAGCTGGTCGATACTCTCGAGAATCGCCACGACTCCTACATGCAGGACAACCCGGTGCCTTCACCTCTGATGGGTGCTGACGGGGAGATCCCGAATGCGGATGACATTGCCCAGGAGTTGCAGAACTTTCTGGCCAAGCGCGGCGACCAAGAAGCCCCGGGCGAAGTCCTCGACGAAACGTAGGGCTCGCGGGGCCGGGGTGTCCGGCGTCGAGGTCGATTCGTGACATAATGTGGGGGAAGGCCCTGCGAGTTCACATCCGTGAAACTTGACAAGGGTTTTCTTACTGCCCGTCACACAGTGGAGCAGGTGGCTTATGGCTCAACGCACACCGTCCGAATCACGTGCGGGAAAAAAGCCACAGAAACAGAGTCTTCTGGATCGTGTCCTCGGTTTTGGGCGTGGTTCTTCACAAACTGACAAGAAAGCAGCACCAACACCTGTGACCCCAGCAGCGAAAAAGCCCGCCCCAAAGTCCGCACCTTCGAAGCCTGCTTCCACCCCAGGAGCGAAGAAAACTGCGGCGAAGAAGGCTCCCGCGACCAAAGCGCCAGCGAAAAAGGCACCTGCCAAGAAGCCTGCACCTGCGAAATCCGCTGCCCCAGCTCCTGCGGCGAAGAAGCCTGCAGCGAAAAAGCCCGTTGCCCAGAAACCGGCAGCGAA
>CAZPBS010000005.1:17767-23791 GCA_964584925.1 uncultured Microbacteriaceae bacterium | reverse complement strand
AAGCCCGTTGCCCAGAAACCGGCAGCGAAGAAGCCTGCAGCACAGAAGACTGCTGTGGCAAGGTCTGCTGCTCCCAAGACTGCAGCCGCTAAGCCGGCGACCAAGGCTCCCGCGAAGAAACCTGCACCAGCCAAGGCGTCGACCGCGAAAGCTGCCGCTTCCAAAGCTCCTGCAAAGAAAGCTCCCGCAAAACCGGCCACCGCAAAGGCTCCGGCAAAGGCCACACCCGTCAAGAAAGCCGCATCTGCCGCTCCCAAGTCAAGCGGTGCTACACGGGGCAAAAAAGCTTCGTCTGCGGCTGATGTTCTCGGGGGTGATGGGGACGATGAGCCTGACGTCATCGAGGTCGAGGTTAAGTCCGGTGACACTGAGACCGATGTAGTTCCTGACGCGGTTGCAGAGAAACTAGGCGCTGAGATCATTGCCGGGCTCGCGGAAGCGGCACTGGATGACGAGGACGAGGTCGAAAAAGCTGTGCTGCCGCAGGGCGCCCTCGTGCTCTCAAGCACAGATGACGATGATGCACCCATCATTTCCACGACAATTACCGGCGCCACCGCGGATCCTGTCAAGGACTACCTGAAGCAAATCGGTAAAGTCGCACTCCTCAATGCTGAGCAAGAAGTGGAGCTCGCGTTGCGCATTGAAGCCGGACTGTTTGCGGAAGAGAAGCTCTCCTCGCTCACCGCGTCACAGCGCACGACGAAGCTTGCGCGTGAACTGCACGAGATTGCGAAGGATGGTCAGCGGGCTAAGAACCACCTTCTGGGAGCTAACCTGCGCCTTGTGGTGTCGCTGGCAAAGCGCTACACCGGCCGAGGAATGCAGTTTTTGGACCTCATTCAAGAGGGAAACCTTGGTTTGATTCGTGCTGTCGAGAAGTTCGACTACACCAAGGGCTTCAAGTTCTCGACCTACGCCACCTGGTGGATCCGGCAGGCGATCACGCGCGCTATGGCAGACCAAGCTCGCACGATTCGTATCCCCGTGCACATGGTCGAAGTCATCAACAAGCTCGCTCGTGTGCAGCGCCAAATGTTGCAAGACCTCGGTCGCGAGCCCACTCCCGAAGAGTTGGCTCGCGAACTGGACATGACGCCCGAAAAGGTCGTCGAGGTTCAGAAATATGGTCGCGAGCCCATCTCCCTGCATACCCCTTTGGGCGAGGACGGGGACAGCGAATTTGGTGATCTCATTGAGGACACCGAAGCAGTGGTCCCTGCGGATGCAGTGGGATTCACCATGCTGCAACGCCAGTTGGAAATGTTGCTCGATTCGCTTTCAGAGCGCGAAGCAGGCGTGATTCGCATGCGTTTTGGTCTCGGCGATGGTATGCCCAAGACCTTGGATCAAATAGGAGACACCTTCGGTGTTACCCGTGAGCGCATCCGTCAAATAGAGTCCAAGACGATGGCGAAATTGCGTCACCCGTCCCGCTCGCAGGCTCTTCGCGACTACCTCGAGTAGGACTTGTGGGTAAGTTTCCCTCGTTCGTTATCGCGAAACTCTTGCGGTTTCTTACGCGATTGCGTGGAGGGGGTTCGGCGTTCCCCGGTCTCGCACTCCTGAGAATGCGTCCCGATGTTCTCTCGGAGACTCTCGGAGCGCTGCCACGCGGCACTGTCTTTGTCTCAGGGTCGAATGGAAAGTCGACAACGACCACCATGATGGCGTCCCTGATGCGCGCTCATGGTGTCTCCGTATTCACTAATCCCGCCGGCGGAAACCTGCCACAGGGCTTGGCGTCCGCGGTGGTGGGAGCGGCCAGCCTCACAGGTCGTGTTTCTGCAGATATTGCTGTCCTCGAGGTTGACGAAGCTTACGCGGGCATGATTGCCGATGCCCTCGCTCCGGACTGGGTGGTGCTGACTAATCTCCAAGTCGATCAGCTCAATCGATTTGGTGAACCAGAGAACGTCTATCGAATGCTGCGTGATCTTGCTGCTCGTGCTCGAGTAGGTGTGATCGTCAATGCCGCGGATGCCAACCTTGTTGCCTTGGGAGCTGAGGTGGCTGCCCAAGGCTCAAGGGTCGAGTTCATCGACCTGTCCTCAGACGCTCTCGCCAGTGCCGCTCACGGTGTCGTGGCGGCACCACTGTTTGCTGAGGCGCCGGAGAGACTCCCTGGTGATTCCCTCGTGACCTTGGTCTCGAGCGAAGGCCAGCGGGCAACGGTGGGGGTCGGTGGTAGCACTCTCGAGCTCGAGCTCCCCGCTCCTGGTTTGCATTACGCCGTGGATGCTGCTCTTGCGCTCGGATGCGTGGCGGTTGTTCTCGGGAAGCCGGTCGACCTCGACGCTGTTCGCACTGCGATGAGCTCTGGTGCGCCGGTCTATGGGCGTGGGGAGGTCATTACCCACAAGGGCGCGCAAATAGCGCTCACGATGATGAAAAATCTCCCCAGTTTGCAGGTGAACATCGATGCGATGAGCCACTCGCCGGAGCTTGTCTGGGTCGCGGTAGACGAGGGGACACCGGATCCCTCCTGGCTCTACGACGTCGATCTAGGCCCGATTGATCATGTGGATGTCCTCACAGGGACCAAAGCGTGGCAATGGGCTGTTTTCCTCGAATACCGAGGGATTCCTTATGGCCAGGTTATTGAAGACTCCGCTGAGGCCCTCGCCGCCGTGGGATCGATGGCTCTGGAGCGAGGCGTAACAGTATCGGCCATCGTCAATTACGAGCAGATGATGCTCATTCGGCGGCTTGCCGGGTATAAAGAACTTGAGGGCGCGCGATGACGCAGTGGTTCACCATTGCGAGGGTTCTTCCCGAGCGCCTCGGGCTGAATGGAAGCTCGGCATCTGCAGAGATTCTCGCCATGACATTGCGCCAGATGGGCCATGAGGCGTCCATTGTTGATATTCATGGTCCGGCTGACGCACCCAGCACCGCTGACATTGTGACCATCGGGAGCGGCTCCACCTCACAACTTGCCCCCGCGGCGACAGATTTGATCGCTCTCGTGCGAACTTTTCAGCATTGGAAGAACTCTGGGGCTCACTGGGTTGCCATCGGAATGGGCTGGGATCTCCTGGGGGAGTCCTTGATGACAGCGGAGGGCGACACAGTCCCTGGAGCAGGGATTTTTCCTTCTCGTGCCGACTACCGCGCCGGGAGGTTTTCGGGCGAGGTGCGAGGCTCTGACTTCAAAGGTCGCGAGAGCGCCGGCTATATCAATCAGGTTGGCACGACTGAGCTGAAGGAGGATGTAGGGCCGCTCATGACGCTGGAGGGCGCGCCCGAGGGATGGCCTGAACAGGAGGGGCTTCGTGCGCCACAGCTGTTCGCCACCAGGCTTGGTGGACCAGCCCTCGCCCTCAATCCGCACTGGGCGCTCGATATTGTGACCGATGTGCTGGCGTCACGCGGTCTGCAGCCACAACTCAACGATTTTCACACCCGCGTCGAGTCTGCGGCGGCTCGCGCTCGAGCGTTGATTGTGGGACGGCTTAGTTCTCGTCGATAAATTTTCGCGGCACATGTGGAGCAAGCGAGGCCACCACCTCATCGCCAATGGTGTCGGCCCACGAGGCCCAGTCCTCGGCACGAGGTGACGCACCCTGTGGGTCACCCCAGAGCGTGATCCACTCACCCACCGGTGGGAGAGCTAAATCGCCCTCGGAGTGAATGATGAGGTGATCGGCGTCCACCGTCTCTATGGGGTATCGAACTCCGTTGTGGCTAACCCAGCCGCGACCATCCTGAGGAGGCAAGAGCCCGTCGCCAAATCCCATTCCGAGCGTCGCCGTGTCGCCTTGTGGGCTGTGGGAGAGCACCTGAGCGTGAACGGACATCACGGGGTTGAAGCCCATGTCCTGGGCTGTGCGGTCATCGAAGGGTGACACCCCGTACACGATGATGCCAATACGAACCATGTCGAGGCGGGTTTCAGGTAAGTCTGCTGCAGCAGCGGACGCGGCAATGTGAAGAATCGACGGAGCCAATCCCGCATCCCGAGCGATGGCGACAGCGTCCTGGAATCGCTGCAGGGAGGACCTGTCCTCCTCCAGTGAGGTGTCCGCGAGGTGGGACCAGATTCCGATGACAGTGATGTGACCCGCGGCCTCCAGCGCAGCCGCGTGACGCACGAGGTCTGGCCAGTGCTCTGCTAAGGCTCCGTTTCGGTGGAGACCAGTGTCGATTTTGAGGTGAACGCGGGTGTTCATCGCTGGCGCCTGCTCCACCAGAAGATCAAGTTGCCAGCTTCCAGAAATTCCGAGGTCCAGCTGTGCCCGCGCTGCGGCACCGAAGTCACTCGTGGGGGAGTGAAGCCAGCACAGCAGGGGCAAGTTTGGCTCGGTTTCCCGCAGGGCTATCCCTTGGGCGATGTCTAGGACGGCGAGAGCATCAGCGCCCGCTTCACGGGCGGCGCGGGCAAGAGCCTCAGCACCATGGCCATACGCCTCGGACTTGACCGCGATCATGAGCTGGGCATCACCGGCCAGCGTGTCCTTTGCGTGAGAAACGTTGGCCCGAAATGCCGGGAGCGAAATTTCCGCGTAGCAGTGCGCTGCTAGTTCCATATTTTGACCACCCGGGGCGCTAGCTGGGCGATGAGGAGGGGCACCGGACGAGAGGACCACTGTGACCATTCGGTCACGCTGGGATCAGTTCCCCAAATGGTCACCACGTCACCAAGATTGGCCGATGCATCTCCGATATCGAGGACCATCTGGTCCATGGCAATCCGACCGGCAACCCTGTGGCGGATGCCGCCGAGAGACACTTCACCTTTCATGGACGCGCTCCTTGGCACTCCGTCGGCGAATCCCACGCTCACCAATGCCAGGGTCGTTTCAGACGCTGTTCGGTACTGGTAGCCATAGGACACAGGGGTTCCCGCGGGCACACGCTTCAGGGATGCGACATCGCCTTCCAGAGTCACGACGGGGCGTGGCCCTTCCAGCCAGCTCGCGGAACTAGGGGCTTCCTGTGACGGAGAGCTCAGAACCGAAGCTTCTCTGTCTGCGGGTGAGTGCAGCGCCTGCGCCACACCGGCATCGCGAGCCAGTGCGCTCACGCGCTCAATGCCCAGGCCGTATGCGTTGCAGCGCAAGTCGGGGATGACTCCGCGCGAGGCCAGGCTGGCAAACGCTTCAACGAGTGCCTCCTGGGAGAGCTGTGCTCGTCGCAGTGGGGCGCTCAGACTAGCTGGCGCGGTCATTCCGTAGGCGGTCTGTCTCGTCGTGCCACCCGACCACCTTGTCGCCAAGCGACTCGCGGTACTTGGCAGCGTGGTGACCGCAGAACAAAAGTTCACCGCTGGCAAGTGTGACGCGCACATAAGCTTGCGCACCGCAGCTATCGCAGAGGTCCATTGCTCCTAAGGCTGCAGGGGTCTCGAGGGGTGCTTCTGTTGTCTCAGGTGCTGCGTACGACATTTCTTCTCCTCGAGCTCGTGTGGGCTGTTGAACTATTCCACCACGCCTTCTTGTCATTCACCTGCCAGACTCTCCCAGTTTCGCCGACCGCGTATTGCCCCTTCTCGGCGGTGCTCGGGGTGCGCCGGGGTGGTGAGCAATAAGCTCAGGACGTTAGTTCGCAAGGAAAGAGAGACCGTGGCTTCACAGGATTATTCCGCCAGGCATTTGACCGTACTGGAGGGTCTCGAAGCGGTTCGTAAGCGCCCGGGTATGTACATCGGGTCGACCGATTCCCGGGGTCTGATGCATTGTCTGTGGGAACTCATTGATAACTCAGTCGATGAGTCTGTGGGTGGACACGGGTCGGACATTACCGTCCAAATCCATGCCGATGGCAGCGTGCAGGTGGGCGACCACGGCCGCGGGGTGCCGGTTGATATCGAGCCCCGCACCGGACTTACTGGTCTGGAACTTGTGTTCACCAAGCTCCACGCGGGAGGAAAGTTCGGCGCAGGATCATACGCCGCGTCCGGAGGACTCCACGGTGTTGGAGCTTCAGTGGTCAACGCGCTCGCAGAACGGCTTGATGTTGAAGTCGATCGGGACGGAAAAACCTGGGGTATGTCGTTCCACCGCGGTGAGCCTGGAGTTTTCC
>CAZPBS010000005.1:0-17667 GCA_964584925.1 uncultured Microbacteriaceae bacterium | reverse complement strand
GGAGGCTTGGCGGACTTTATGGAGTTCCTCGCTCCTGATCAACCAGTGGTGGGTCCGTGGCATTTTCATGGCGAAGGCCAGTTCGAAGAGACCGTGCCGGTCTTGGATGACACCGGAAAGCTCGAGTCACGTGATGTTGTGCGGACTGCCGCGGTCGACGTTGTCGTGCAGTGGGGGACGGGTTATGACACGGTCCAAAAAAGTTTCGTGAATATCATCCAGACCCCCAAGGGAGGAACTCATCAGCAAGGATTTGACCTTGCGCTGGTGAAGACCTTGCGTGCAGAGATCGAGAAGAATGCGCGAAAACTCAAGGTCGGAAAAGACAAGGTCGAAAAGGACGACATTTTGGCCGGCCTCACCGCAATTATTGCTGTTCGAGTTCCCGAGCCCCAGTTTGAGGGTCAGACCAAAGAGGTGCTCGGCACGCCGGGAATCAAGGCCATAGTGTCCCAGGTTGTTTCGGAGGGATTGGGCCAGAAACTGACCTCGAGCAAGCGTGAAGACAAAGCATTCGCTGCGCTCTTGCAAGAAAAGATTGTCGCCGAGATGAAGACCCGTGTCTCGGCGCGCGCGCTCAAAGAAACCCAGCGGCGTAAAAATGCTCTGGAGTCATCGACCTTGCCGACCAAGCTGGTGGACTGTCGGAGCAAGGAGACCGAGGGGAGTGAGCTCTTCATTGTGGAGGGAGACTCTGCTCTGGGAACTGCGAAACTGGCCCGTGATTCAGAGCATCAGGCACTTCTGCCGATTCGCGGGAAAATCTTGAACACCCAGAAAGCCTCTGTTCAGGACATGCTCGATAACCAGGAGTGTGCGGCGATTATTCAGGTGGTCGGGGCGGGTTCGGGTCGGACGTTTGACGTGACCCAGGCTCGCTACGGAAAAATCATCATCATGTCGGACGCTGATGTCGATGGCGCTCATATCCGTACGCTCCTGCTGACGCTCTTCTTCCGTTACATGCGGCCCCTCGTGGAGGAGGGCCGAGTGTATGCGGCTGTACCGCCTCTTCATCGCGTCGTCGTGAATGGCCGGGGGAAAGCCCCGAAAGAAATCATCTATACCTACTCGGAAGACGAGTTGCGGAGTCTCTTAGACGCTCTGCACAAACAAGGGAAGACCTATCAAGAGCCCATCCAGCGCTACAAGGGTTTGGGCGAGATGGATGCCGATCAGCTCGCGGAAACGACGATGAACCGCGACAACCGCATGTTGCGGCGAGTCCGCGTGTCCGATGCGGAGAACGCGTCTCGCGTCTTTGAACTACTCATGGGCAATGAGGTGGCGCCCAGACGAGATTTCATTGTCCAGGGACCGGGACTGGCGTCTGAGCGGATAGACGCTTAGCTTCGTTGCTCTCCAAGCGAGCTCACGCTGCCCTCAAGGAGCGCTCCGGAGGCATCCCGCTTGGAGGTCTCTTTCGGTAAGGCGACAGCCTGCCCGCGAGGGCCAATAGCGAGGGGTTGGTAGCCCACGAAGGCGCCAACAAGGACGTCTTCGCCCTTGAGGAAGGTGTGGGCCCTTACGCCTGACGTTGCGCGACCTTTGACAGGGAAGTCTGTCAACGGCGTGCGCTTAGCTCTCGCGGATTCGGTCCCGGGGAGAACCTCAGTAGATCCGGAGAGGGTAACGACTATCGCGCGCTCGCGGTCAACAGCAGCCATGGTGATCACTGCATGGTCCTCAGGTACTGTGACTCCCTGCATTCCGGCAGCGGGGAGACCCTGGGGTCTCACGAGGTTTGCCGGAAAATTCAACAGGGCGCCCGCGGAGGTCACCCAGACCAGATGGTGATCATCCGGCGCTATCGCCGCTCCAACGACGGTGTCGCCGTCTTTGAGGGACAGCAGACTGTGCTGAGGGCGCTCGGGTAGATCAGAAAGGCCGACCCGCTTGACGACCCCGCGCTTGGTTCCCAGGGCGATCGTGGGTCCTTCCTCCAGAGTGACCACCGCGAGAATTACCCCGTCAGCAGGGCTAAGACCGAGGTACGACTTCAGTGCCGTTCCACCTGATAACTTCGGTGCCCGCGCATCAAGTATGGGTAAATCCATCGGGGTGAACGTGTGTAAGACGCCCTGGCTCGTAATCGCCCCCAGCGACCCGCGCACGCGGGTCGTGAGCCGGGCAAGCAGCGCATCGTGGGGAGACCGCTTGGTCGGCGCCGCTGCATCCTCGGAGATTTCCATTCGACCCGCGAGGCCCGAAGCTGAGACCAGAACCTCGCACGGGCTATCACTGATCTCCAAGTTCTCGGGAGCTTGCGCTACACGGGGTGCACTGGGTGTTGCGCCCGAAAGGATTGTCCTGCGAGGAGTGTCGTAAGCATCTCGCGTTTCGGTGAGTTCGCTCTTTACGCTGGCGCGGACCAGGGCTGGGTCTGCCAAGAGCGCTTCGAGCGCCGAGATTTCCTCCACTAGTTCGTCGCGTTCAGTTTCTAGTTCGATACGAGAAAACTTGGTGAGGCGGCGCAACCGCAGCTCGAGTATGTACTCAGTTTGCTCCTCCGAGAGGTCGAAGACTTCCCGAAGACGAAGACCCGCTGTCTTGGAGTCATCAGAGGCGCGAATGACCTGGATGACCTCATCGATATCGAGAATCGCGATGAGGAGGCCCTCCACCAGATGCAACCGGGCTTTGCGCTGGGCAAGCCGGTGGACTGAGCGCCTAGTGACGACCTGAATTCGGTGGTCGACATACACCTGCAGCAACTCTCGAAGCCCCAAGGTATGGGGTTGGCCTTCGACCAGCGCCACCGAGTT
This sequence comes from uncultured Microbacteriaceae bacterium, assembly GCA_964584925.1. GTDB lineage: Bacteria > Actinomycetota > Actinomycetes > Actinomycetales > Microbacteriaceae > Pontimonas. The sequence continues at coordinate 14,902 of CAZPBS010000005.1, read as the reverse complement.
GATAGAAAAGCTCTCCTCGAGCGGAGTGAGTCGATAAAGCTCCTGAAGGAGCACCGCAGGATCAAAGCCGCTCTTCACACCGATCACCAGTCGCAAACCGTGGTGGCGGTCAGTCAAGTCGGTCACGTCGCTAATTCCCACAAGCTTTTTGGCGTTGACGGCGTCCTTGATTTTCTCGATGACGCGTTCAGGACCGACGAGGTAGGGCAGTTCAGTGACCACAAGCCCTGTTTTCCTCGGACCTACGCTTTCGATACTGACGGTGGCGCGGGTTTTGAAGCTTCCCTTGCCGGTCTCATACGCTTCGCGAATTCCATCCAGGCCGACGATGGTTCCCCCGGAGGGCAGATCGGGACCGGGTACGAACCCCATCAGGTCGTCCAGAGAGGCATCGGGGTTGTCAATCAGGTAGCAGGCCGCGTCGATGACCTCACCCATGTTGTGCGGAGCCATGTTGGTCGCCATGCCGACTGCGATTCCACTCGCCCCATTGACGAGGAGATTGGGGAAGGCAGAGGGCAACACACTCGGCTGGAGCAGCTGGTTATCGTAGTTAGGAACAAAATCCACCACGTCCTCGCCGAGGTCGCGCACCATCGCCATAGCTTCAGGGCGCAGGCGGGCTTCGGTGTATCGGGCTGCAGCGGGCCCATCATCGAGCGACCCAAAGTTTCCATGGCCATCCACCATCGGGACACGCATGCTGAAGGGTTGGGCCAGGCGAACTAGGGCATCGTAAATAGCGCTATCGCCATGCGGATGGAGCTTGCCCATGACGTCTCCGACGACGCGGGCGGACTTCACGTGCCCTTTCTCCGGGGTGAGCCCCATCTGAGACATTTGGTAGATGATGCGGCGCTGGACCGGCTTTAAGCCGTCCCGGGCATCGGGTAGCGCCCTCGAGTAGATCACCGAGTAGGCGTACTCGAGGAAGGACCCTTCCATTTCGTCGGTGAGTTCGACGTCAACAATTCGTTCGGAGGGCTGGGAGCCAGAAGTCGTGTCGGTGAGCGCAGTCATAGGATGGCGCCTATGGTACTGCCAGGGACTGCCGCGACCGTAAGGCTTGCCGATGTCATGGCCAGTTGTTGGAGTGCGCTTCAGGGTGAGGACAACCCCCTGTCCCTGTCGCCGGTCTCTAAAGCCGCCGTGTTGCTCGTCGATGGCATGGGGGCGCACAATCTCGAGGACCGCCGGGGGCATGCCCGATGGCTGACCGAGAAGTGGCGACAGCGATCAATCGTGGGGGATTCTGGTTTTCCGTCCACGACCGCGTCTGCTCTCGCCTCCCTGACGACAGGCCAGGTTCCAGGGGAGCATGGAATCGTCGGATATACGATCCGTGACCCGTCCTCCGGAGTGCTGATTAATCACCTCAAGGACTGGGAGCCCCACGTCAACCCGGCACACTGGCAACGGTCTGACACCATCTTTGAGAAAGCTCGCGCAGTGGGAATTCCCTCGCTCTCGATGGGTGAGCGTCGGTTTGCGGGAACTGGCTTCACTCAGGCTGTCTGGCGCGGCGCCACGTTCGTCGGCACCGACTCCTTGGACGAGCAGTTCACGACGTTGCGCAAGTTCTTTGATGAGAATGACCAAGGTGTTGCCTACCTGTATTGGCCGGCCCTCGATCGCACCGGGCACTCCTCTGGTGTGGGTTCTGATGCTTGGATTCGTCGGCTGGAGGATCTTGATCAGCAACTTCGCGCGCTCGACTCGCTACTGGGCGATGATGAGGGGCTGATTATCACCGCTGATCACGGAATGGTGGACGTGCGAGATCACCACAAACTGATGGTGACCGAGAACTCGGCTTTGCTCCATTCGGTAGTTGCGTGGGGTGGTGAACCGCGGGTGGCGCAACTCTATGTGGACAATCCAGCAGCTACTGAGGACGTTGCGGATCGGTGGCGAGAGGCTCTTGGCGACGATGCTCTCGTTCTCACGCGAGCCCAGGCAGTCGACGAAGGGCTTTTTGGTGCGGTTTCTCCTGAGGTGATACCTCGCATCGGAGATGTGCTGGTGCTGGCGGTCACGGAGCGAGCGTTCTACCGCTCCGAGGTGGCCTCAACTCAATCCATGCGGATGATTGGGCAACACGGCTCGGTCACTCCGACGGAGCGAGAGGTTCCTGTTATTCCGCTGGGGGCGTGGATCTAAGCCGGATCGTCGTCACTTCGCGCACCGAACACAATGTCATCCCAGCTCGGCATCTCCGGCCGCTTTTTCTTCGGGGGCGTGGGCTCCGGGTCATCGTCGTCCTCTGGGTCGGAATGCCCGCCGATTGGAGTCACAGAGGCTTCCCCTGAATCGTCTTCGACTAAGTGGATACCGCCCGTTGCTGGGTGGGCGCTCCGAGAATCCTCATCTGAGCCTGGCGCTGGTTCCCGCTCGCCCCTTTTGCGCCGGAGGACTTCCAACAGATCGGCTGTATCAGCCATTCGCCCGTCGTCCTCAGATCGACCGTACGACACAGGCTCCAGGAGAGGACCAGTCTCGCCAAGATCTGAAGATTCGAAAATTTCGGAATCAAATCGGTCGGGCTCCGGCTCCGACGATGCGACAGCACTCAGTTTGGGGATCAGAGTGGTGGGCATGGGTTCGTGGCGAGACAGCACCGTGGCATCGTCGTTCAGCGGTTCTAATACATGCTTGCGCTGGTGAAAAGACCATCGGGCGACGTGTTCAACGTCGCCTTCGTGGAACGTTAGTTCGATAAGCCAGCCAGTTTCCTCCTTCCACGCACTCCACGCTTCTTCTGCGGCGGAGATTTCTTCGAGTCGCTCGCGTATCGACGCCCCGAAGGTCAACTCATCACCGCTCCTCGTTGTCACCGAAACGGCAAGAGCCTGATCGACAATGAACCTTCGCTCCGCGAGGACAGCGCCCTCAAACTTTTCAATGTAGGAAACGTCCTCTCCCGTGAGATCGGCGACCTGCTGCGCGGTGAGACCGCGTCGGATGTGTGCCTGAATGTCTTTGGGACTGACACGGTGTGCGGCAGAACCACCCGAGGACTTCTGGCGGAGAGCATCCCGCAACGCATCATTGACAGGCACGAAGTACCGCTGGCCGTCTTCAGACACTAAGACGAGCGAGTCGTTCTCGACCCCAACGACAGTGAGTGTGGTCATTGTTTGTACACCGTCCTTATTTCCCGTGGCTTTAGCTTGGCACGCCGTCGACCCAGATTTCAGAATATTCCCGGGTGTGGCGTCGCGTTATGTCGAGGCTTCGGGCTACTCTGTAGCCCGGTTGTGGGCTACGGTTTGCGGTTTACCTGCTTTATCAGGCAAACTATCGCCGTCTTTCCCCACCACCCCAGCACTAAGGGAGTGAATTACCACCATGGCAACGGATTACGACGCCCCGCGCAAGACCGAAGAAGACACTGAGTCCATCCAGGCGTTGCAAGAACGGGTACCGGACAAGCTATCCGGCGTGGTTGACGCAGAAGATGCTGACAACTTGGGCTCTCTTGAGCTCGCCGGGCAGGACCTCGCCAACGTCGAGCTTGATGTCGTAGTACTTCCGCCGCAGGCAGATGAGTTCACCTGCGTGGAGTGCTTCCTCGTGAAGCACCGTTCACAGGTCGACCACGAGACCAAACTGGGTTCCGTGTGCCAGGAGTGTTCGCGCTAGTTCTTCCCCAGAGCTTTCATCAGCTCTTCGGGTTTGCGCGTCGACACCAGCCAGTATGGAGTGGGGTCTTCGGGGTCCTCGACCGTAATCTTTGCCACAGTGTCTACCCAAGGGCTGAGCCTCAGCCAGGCGAGGCCGTGAGCACCGGGTCCTCTTTCGTGCCTCGCGGCGTCGCCGTCATAGGCTGAAACCTCTCCAATGTAGCGGTGCTCCAGCGTGGCATCGCCCACCTGGAGCGCACCCTCTGAGACGGTGATCACAGGAGAGAAGAGCCAGAGAGCTCCCACGGCACCAGCCCACAGGGTCACTCCTGTCACGAGCCCAACGAGAGCGTTCAGCGGCAGAAAGATGAGCATGGTGGCGGGTATCACGAGAGCGATGGACAGCACCATCCACCAACTGGGAGAGAGCCGTTCTCGGTAGGAGGTCATAGTCCTATTGCACCACGTATACCCTGGAGGAATGACGCACGAGCTCGCTCCGGAGGTATTGATTACCGGCGTTGAGCCAACCTACGCTCACCCCGGTGATGCGGGAGCTGATTTGCGTGCCGCATCAGCCCATGTCCTCCAACCGGGGGAGCGTGCGCTCGTGCCGACAGGAACTTCGATAGCGCTCCCGCACGGTTTTGTCGCCTATGTTATGCCCCGCAGTGGGCTGGCGCTAAAGAACGGAATTGGCCTCGTGAACGCGCCCGGCGTGATTGACGCTGGGTATCGAGGAGAGATTTCCGTGGTCATGATCAACCACGACCCTCGCGAGAGCTTTAGCATTGAACCAGGTGATCGCATCGCTCAACTCGTGATTTCACCGGTGGCGAGAGCGGTTTTTCAGGCGGTTACCGCCCTGCCCGGGAGTCAGCGTGACACAGGTGGTTTTGGGTCCACGGGCGTGCAAGGAGACAAAGAATGACCGATACCTCCATGTCTCTCTCCGGAGGCGACGAGGAATATCCCAAGTCCGCCCCCGTCGACCGCGAAATCAACGGACCGCTCGACGAAACTGAGGCGGGATCAATTCGACCTTCGGTGGATCTCGGCGCCCTCCGCATTGAACCCAAGCGTGGCATGCAGCTCCGGTTGGAAATTGACAAGAACAACAACCGAGTAATCGCCGTCACGCTCGAGCACGATGGCTCGACCGTTCAATTGCAGCCCTTTGCCGCTCCTCGCTCCAGCGGTCTGTGGCATGGGATTCGTGCCCAGATTATGGAGCAAGTTCGCAAGCAGGGTGGGACGGTTTCGGAGACAGAGGGTCCTTTTGGTCCTGAGGTTTCGGCAAAAGTCCCTGTTCAGACTGGCGGGTCTTTTGGGACCCGCAGTGTGCGGTTTATCGGAGTCGATGGACCTCGATGGTTCCTGCGAGCCGTCATTGGCGGCCCCGCAGCAACAAATCCCGAAGCTGCAGACATCATTCACTCCATGATCCGCCGTGTTGTGGTGGTTCGTGGGAATACCCCTCTACCCCCGAGAGACCTACTTCCACTTCGTGTGCCACCCACAGGGGAGACACCCGGTGTGGAGGGTGCGTAGTCGTGGTTGAACCCCTCCCCGACAAGGCAGGAAAAGGCCCCCTGCGGGGAAGCGGTTTGGGTGCATTGACACCCGGCGAAACACCCACTGTCGATGCTCTGTGGTCAGCCGTGGGGAAAACGCGAGGGCTTGTGGAGTCCTTGGCCCCAGGTCTTGGCTTCCTCATCACCTTCACCCTGACGGGAGAATTGGTCCCCTCCGTGACGGCACCAGTGGCGCTTTCTGTCGTGTTCATTATTGTTCGTCTTCTCCAGAAAACAGCGCTGATGCCCGCTGTTGCGGGCCTGATCGGTATTGGAGCGTCTGCAGGAATAGCGCTGTGGTCGGGGCGAGCAGAAGACAATTTTCTGCTGGGCTTTGGCGCCAATGTGTTGTGGCTGATCGCGTTACTCATCTCGCTCCTCATTCGGCGACCACTCTTGGGCTACCTCGCAGGCTCCCTGGCGGGGGACCAGCAATGGCGTGATCAACCAGGTACCAAGCACATCGCTGGTGTTGCTACCTGGCTGTGGGCTGGCTTGTTTGCGCTTCGCCTGGCGGTGCAGGTGCCGCTCTACCTGGCGGCCTCCATTAGCGCCCTGGCGGCCGCAAAATTGATTATGGGTTTGCCCTTGTATGCAGCCTGGTTATGGGTGACCTGGCTGCTGTATCGCGCGGTGTATGGCTCCAAGGCCAGCCGAGCGCGGTGATAGTATTTATCTTGATGTAAAGATACCGCGGACAGCGGCAGGTGAGGAGTAATCGTGGGTTCACTCAACAGTTTTCAGGCCAAGGACACTCTGGCGGTCGGGGATCGTCAGTACGAGATCTTCCGCACTGACGCTGTCGAAGGACATGAGACACTGCCCTTTAGCTTGAAGGTCCTGTTAGAGAACCTGTTGCGCACCGAAGATGGTGCGAACATCACCAAAGAGCAAATTCAGGCGCTCGGCAGCTGGGACGCCGCTGCAGAACCCTCCACCGAGATTCAGTTCACCCCTGCACGTGTCGTGCTCCAAGACTTCACCGGTGTTCCCTGCATCGTGGACCTCGCGACCATGCGTGAAGCCATTGTTGATCTTGGCGGCGACCCGAACAAAGTCAACCCACTTTCTCCCGCTGAGCTCGTGATCGACCACTCGGTCATTGCCGACCTTTTTGGCCAGCCAGATTCGTTCGAGCGCAACGTTGACATTGAATATGAACGCAACGGCGAGCGTTACCAGTTCTTGCGCTGGGGTCAAACGGCCTTCAATAACTTCAAGGTTGTGCCGCCGGGGACAGGAATCGTCCACCAAGTCAACATCGAAAACCTCGCCAAGGTCACCTACACCAAGGACATCGACGGCGTCACTCAAGCTTTCCCCGACACCTGTGTGGGAACTGACTCTCACACCACGATGGTTAATGGACTCGGTGTCCTCGGATGGGGTGTGGGTGGTATTGAGGCCGAGGCTGCGATGCTCGGTCAACCCGTGTCGATGCTGATTCCTCGGGTTGTCGGTTTCAAGCTCAGCGGATCTATCCCCACCGGCGTTACCGCCACCGATGTCGTGCTCACCATCACCCAGATGCTCCGGGAGCACGGCGTGGTGGGGAAATTTGTCGAGTTCTATGGTGCTGGCGTCACCCAGGTACCGTTGGCAAACCGCGCGACCATTGGAAACATGAGCCCTGAGTTTGGCTCCACGGCCGCCATTTTCCCGGTGGATCAGGTGACGTTGGATTACTTGTCTCTCACTGGTCGCACGGCGGAACAAATCGCCTTGGTCGAGGCCTATTGCAAGACCCAGGGGCTTTGGCACGACCCAAGTGTTGAGCCTCGCTACTCCGAATACATGGAGCTCGATCTCGCCACCGTGGTCCCGAGCATTGCCGGGCCGCGTCGTCCGCAGGATCGTATTGAACTCGACCACGCGCGTGATCAGTTCCACAAAGATTTGGAGAACTTCCTTTCCGAGGAGACAGCGCGCTCTGAGGTCCCCGTCACACGCGGCACCGAGACTTTTGAGATTGCCAACGGTGCCGTCACGATTGCCGCCATCACGTCGTGTACGAACACGTCTAACCCCTCCGTCATGCTCGCCGCTGGTCTGCTCGCGAGGAACGCGGCGCTGAAGGGCTTGAAGTCAAAGCCCTGGGTGAAAACCACGCTCGCTCCCGGCTCCAAAGTCGTCACTGACTACTACGAAAAAGCTGGACTGATGGACGACCTAGAAGCTTTGGGCTTCTATCTGGTGGGCTATGGCTGCACCACCTGTATCGGAAACTCTGGCCCCTTGGACGAGGAAATTTCTCAGGCCGTAAACGATCACGACTTGGCCGTGACAGCTGTTCTCTCGGGAAACCGAAACTTTGAAGGACGCATCAATCCCGACGTCAAGATGAACTACTTGGCAAGCCCCCCGCTGGTGATTGCCTATGCACTCGCGGGGACCATGGACTTCGACTTCGACACGCAACCCCTGGGTCAAGACTCGGGCGGCCAGGACGTTTTCCTGGCAGACATATGGCCAGACGCCGCCGAGGTGCAGGCGACCATTGATTCGTCGATCGATACCGAGATGTTTACCCGTCAATACAAGACGGTGTTTGACGGTGACGAACGCTGGCAATCGCTTCCCACCCCGACCGGTGACACCTTTGAGTGGAATGCCCAGTCCACCTATGTCCGAAAGCCCCCCTACTTCGAGGGAATGACCTTGGAGCCTTCGGCGGTGAGTGACATCTCGGGTGCGAGAGTTCTCGCGTTGCTCGGTGACTCTGTCACTACCGACCACATCTCGCCGGCAGGCTCGATCAAGGCCGATTCCCCCGCGGGGCGTTACCTGAGTGACCACGGGATTGACCGTTTGGATTTCAACTCCTACGGCTCGCGCCGCGGGAACCACGAGGTGATGATTCGTGGCACGTTCGCGAACATTCGCCTGAAGAATCTTTTGCTCAACGGTGTCGAGGGTGGATTCACTCGCGACTTCACCACCGAGTCGGGGGACCAGGCGTTCATTTACGACGCTGCCGAGAGCTACCGCAAAGCGGGCGTTCCGCTGGTAATCCTGGCTGGTAAAGAATACGGCTCTGGATCCTCCCGGGACTGGGCGGCAAAAGGCACGAACCTCTTGGGTGTGCGGGCAGTCATCGCGGAGAGCTTCGAGCGCATCCACCGATCCAACCTGATCGGTATGGGTGTTGTTCCACTCCAGTTCCCTGCGGGCCAGAGCGCCTCGTCGCTTGGCCTCGATGGCACTGAAGTTTTCAGTGTTGAAGGAATCACCACGCTCAATGATGGTGTCACCCCCTCAACCCTTCGAGTGGTGGCAATGCCCAGTGAGCATTCAGCACCCGGACGAGAAGCCGTGAGCTTCGATGCCGTTGTTCGCATCGACACTCCTGCCGAGGCTGACTACTACCGCAACGGTGGGATCCTGCAGTATGTCTTGAGGTCTTTGCTCTAAGCGAGGTCCCAGTTTTCTGGTGGGTGTCAACAGTGAACACCTCATAGAGTGTAGATATGGCACTTCTCGATGCGATTAATTCGCCTGCGGACCTCAAGAAACTCTCTGGCACGCAGCTCGATGAGCTTGCGGCAGAGATCCGGGCATTCCTCATCAAGGAAGTATCGAGAACCGGCGGTCACCTGGGACCGAACCTTGGCGTTGTTGAACTAACGATTGCCTTACACAGAGTCTTTGATTCTCCTCGGGATCCGTTTATTTGGGACACCGGGCATCAGTCCTATGTTCACAAGATTCTGACAGGCCGGAAAGACTTTTCGGCTCTTCGCCAGAAGGGTGGCCTCGCCGGTTACCCCCAGCGCAGCGAATCGGAGCACGACATAGTCGAAAGTTCCCACGCGTCGAGCTCGTTGAGCTGGGCAGAGGGAATTTCTCGCGCATTCCAGATGCAACATGAAGAAGACCGCTTTGTTGTTGCGGTGGTGGGGGATGGCTCACTGACCGGAGGCATGACCTGGGAGGCGCTCAACAACATCTCCCACGACAATGAGCGAAACCTCATCATCGTGGTCAATGACAATGGGCGTTCCTATGCGCCGACCATTGGTGGCATGGCCAGGTTCCTCTCTGATGTGCGCTCTCGCAGCTCCTACCGTGCCTTCAAGAGCGGCACTGAACGTTTCTTCTCGCTGTTTGGCTTGCCCGGTAAAGCGCTGTATCGCGGTCTTCGTGGTGGAACCCGAGGGTTTCTCTCCCGCTTTGCCAACAACGAGGACCTCTACTCGAATCTGGACATCAAGTATTTAGGTCCGGTAGATGGACACAACATCGAAGATGTCGAGCGAGTCCTGCAGCAGGCTAAAGATCGCAGTGCTCCCGTGATTGTGCATGTGATTACGGAAAAGGGTCGTGGTTATGCGCCTGCTCGGAATGATGAGGCAGACCAGTTCCACGCCGTAGGACAAATTGACCCGCTGACTGGTGAGGCCAGAGAGTCCTCCGACGCGGTGTCGTGGACCCAGGTGTTCTCCCAGGAGATGGTGACCCTCGCCGATCGCAACGACAAAATTGTCGGTATCACTGCTGCCATGTTGCGCCCCACAGGCCTTCATCAGATGGCGGCAAAGTACCCCGACCGCGTGCTGGATGTAGGTATTGCGGAGCAGCACGCCGTGGCGAGCGCTGCAGGCCTCGCCTATGGCGGTATGCACCCTGTCGTTGCCGTCTATGCGACCTTTATCAACAGAGCCTTCGATCAGGTCCTGATGGATGTCGCATTGCACAACGCGGGGGTGACGTTTGTGCTGGACCGCGCCGGTGTGACAGGACCCGATGGCCCTAGCCACCATGGCATGTGGGATCTCTCCATCCTGCAGGTTGTCCCTCGCATCCGCATTGCCGCGCCGCGTGATGCTAAACGCCTCCGGGAAGAGCTCGGCGAGGCCGTGGCCATTGAAAACGCACCTACTGTGGTGCGTTTCCCCAAGGGATCTGTGTCGCCCGAGATTGAGGCAGTGCGACGAACGGCAGACGGCGTTGACGTCATGGCCGAAGCCGCCCATAAGGACGTTCTCCTCGTCGCAGTCGGCCCCATGGTCCACATGGCGATGGAGATCCGCGAGAGGCTCGCGGCCCAGGGAATTGGTGCCACGGTTGTCGACCCGCGCTGGGTAATCCCTGTAGCCTCCAGCATTATCGATCTTGCCCGCGACCACCGCATTGTTGCGAGCATCGAGGATGGAATTCGGGTCGGGGGAGTGGGAACGCGTATTCGCCAAGAGCTTCGCGCGGCTGGCGTGGACACGGCAGTGGACGAAATTGGTTTGCCTGACGAATTCCTTGATCACGCTTCGCGTGGTGAAATCCTCGAGGACGCTGGCCTCACCTCCCAGCACATTGCGAGGAATCTTGTCGCGCAGGTTCTAGGAATGAAGGTCCCTGTTGCAAGACCTCTTCCCGCTGAGGGCGACACGAGTGACAGCATCCGGGAAGCCTCAGAGGCAGACGGTAAGTCCTAGCTCACTCCCTTGATGGGAGGGTTGTGGAAAGTCTTCCCCCGCGCCTTCTCACTTGCGCCCACGCGATCGAGGAATGGAGTGAGACCTCCCATGTGGAAAGGCCAGCCCGCTCCCAGAATCATGGCGACGTCAATGTCCTCGGGTCCCTCGACAACGCCCTCATCGAGCATTCTCCCGACCTCATCCGCAAGACCGTCGTACACTCGTGTCTTCAGCTCTTCGGCGGTGTAGCCGGGTCCCTCACCGATAAGTTCCTGCGCGAAGGAACTCACCCCGGTGATCTTTTTCTTCGCGTCGCGATCGTAGATTCGACCGTGATCGACGAGCTTCCGTAATGCTTCGCTGGCGAAGAACCGGTTGGGAAATGCGCCGTGGTGGGTGTCCAGAACATGGGCGCCAACTTGGAGGCCAACCAGCTCCAGCAGTGCGAAAGGGCCCATTGGGAGCCCGAGGGGCGCTACCGATTCATCGACAACTTCGTACGGGGTGCCTGTCTCGATGGCGTGCATCGCCTCACCCAGCAGTTTTGCCAGCAACCTGTTGACCACAAAGCCGGTGGTGTCTGCCGTGACAATGGCAGTCTTGCGAAGTTTGTTCACCAACGCGACCCCTGTTGCGATAGCGGCATCAGAGGAATTCTCGGCCCTGACCACTTCCACGAGGGGCATCACGGCGACGGGGTTGAAGAAGTGAATGCCGACCATGCGTTCGGGGTGCTTCAACACTGACGCGATGTCACCAATGGAGAGCGAGGAAGTGTTAGACGCGAGGATGGCCTCAGGGGTGACGTGTTTCTCGAGTTCCTGGAATACCTCTCTTTTGACCCCTATCTCCTCAAAGACAGCTTCGATGACAAGGTCGCACGAGGCGAAATCCGACATAGAGGTTGTCCCGTGCACCAACCCACGAAGCTTGTTCGCGGTGTCTGAGTGGAGACGTCCCTTGTCGAGGAGTGTGGTGATTTCATTCTCCATCCAGGAAACAGCGTCCTTGACGCGCTCTTCTGAGATGTCGCTAATCACCACGGGGACCTCGAGGCGACGAAGAATCTGGAAAGCAAACTGGCGTGCCATCAGCCCGCCACCCACAACCCCCACTTTCGTAATGGCCTGTGCGTGCTCGCGATCCGGAGCCCCGGGAGTTACCTTGGCTCTTTTCTGAGTCAACATGAAAGCGTAAACACTCGCGCGGAATTGATCGCCCGCAATCAGCTCGGCAAGGACGTCGTCCTCCGCGGCAAACCCCTGGGCCTTCGTGGCCGACTTCGCGCCCGCGAGTAAATCGAGTGCCGCGTAGGGAGACTTGGCGACGGTGCCGATACGCTCGCGCAGCATTTTGCGGGCGGTGTTGACCGCGATAGGCCAGACTGTCGTGCGCTCGAGTGTGCCCGGCTGATGGGGCCGCTTGACCTTCCGTGTGCCCGCCACTACTTCGTCGGCGAAGGCGATTGAATCCTCGAGGAATCGGGCTGCCGGGAACATTGCGTCGGCAATGCCCATCTCCAGAGCTTGCTCTGGCTTCAGCGTCCGATTCATTTTCAAAGGGTTTTCCACCATCACTGTCAGTGCGTTCTTGATCCCAATGAGGTTGGGCAGTAGCCAAGCCCCTCCCCACCCCGGGATGAGACCCAAGAAAACTTCGGGGAGAGCGAGCGCAGCGGCACTCGCTGAAACTGTGCGGTAATCGGCGTTGAGCGCGACTTCGAGCCCACCACCGAGAGCCAACCCGTTGATGAAGCAGAATGAGGGGACACCCATTTCACCCAGCAGCCCAAGCGTTTGGTGGCCAAGCTTCACCATGAGCACGCCAGTGTCCTTGTCGGGAATGTCGCCGACCTTGGACAGGTCTGCTCCGGCCGCGAGGATGAAGGGGCTGCCGGTTATCGCGACGGCCTGAATGGTGCCCTGTGAGGCTTGCTCCTGGAGACCCAGAAGGGTATCGCGCAGTTCGACTAGCCCTTGCGGGCCGAGCGTATTGGGCCTGGTGTGGTCTTTCCCGTTGTCGAGCGTGACCAGAGCAAGAGTTCCCTGAGCCCGGGCGAGTGGAATGTGTCGAACGTAGCTGTGGGTGACAACCTCATCCTTTGCGTGTGCGACTAGCGGGGAGAAATCGACGCCGTCATACTGTGCCACCGCGCTCTTGGCCATTACTTCGCTCCCTTGTAGTGCGGGTTCTCCCAGATAACGGTGCCACCCTGGCCTAGACCCACACACATGGCGGTCAGGCCGTATCGAACCTCGGGGTGCATCTCAAACTGGCGTGCGAGCTGGATCATCAGGCGAACTCCGGATGCGGCGAGAGGGTGGCCAAGCGCAATAGCGCCTCCCCACGGATTCACGCGGGGGTCATCGTCGTCGATACCAAAGTGATCCAAGAGGCTCAACACCTGAACAGCGAAGGCCTCATTGAGCTCGAAGAGCCCAATGTCCGCGATGCTCAATCCAGCCTTCGCAAGTGCTTTTTCGGTGGAAGGAATAGGACCTATTCCCATCACCTCGGGCTCGACGCCGGCAAACCCAAAGGACACCATTCGCATCTTCACCGTCAGTCCCAGTTCGCGCGCGACGTCCGCCGAGGCGAGAGCAGCCACGGTGGCTCCATCGGTCAAAGGGGAGGCGTTTCCGGCGGTGACCTTGCCATGCGGGCGGAAGGGGGTCTTCAGGTCGGCGAGGGCGTCCATCGTGGTGGTCGGCCTGCGGCCCTCGTCCTCGGTTGCCATCCCGTAACCCTCGTCACTGGGAAGTGCAACGGGAATGAGGTCAGGCTGAATGTGTCCTGCCTGGTAAGCAGCCTCCACTTTCTGCTGAGAGAGCATCCCGAAACGGTCGGCCCGCTCCTTGGTGAGCTCGGGGAAGCGATCATGGAGACGCTCCGCGGTGATGCCCATGTTGAGGGCATCGGGGCTCACGAGTTTCTCCGCCAAGAACCGAGGGTTGGGATCGATATCTCTCCCTAGGGGGTGACGTCCCATGTGCTCAACGCCACCAGCCAGCGCGATGTCGTAGGCACCGGCAGCAATTCCACCGGCCAGGGTCGTCACAGCCGTCATGGCGCCCGCGCACATGCGGTCGATTGCGAAGCCCGGAACGCTCTGGGGGAGGCCGGCGAGGATGGCTGCTGTTCGACCTAAGGTCAGACCTTGATCACCCTCCTGGGTGGTTGCCGCAATGGCAACGTCGTCAATCCGATCACCGGGTATCTGTGGGTTGCGCTCCAGGAGACCAATGATGGCCGAGACAATCATGTCGTCCGCGCGGGTCTTCCAATACATTCCCTTCTCACCCGCACGACCAAAGGGGGTGCGAACACCATCAACGAAAACGACCTGGTTTCCCTGCATCACAAACCTTCCATTCGGTCCTCCCATGCTAGGAGTACGGCGAGTTGTTTTCGACCTGGTGAGGGTGCTCTACGACGGAGGTGCTTGTGTGGACGCCTGGGTTTGGCGGGCTTCCACAAAGGCGGTACTCAGGGCTTCCGCCACCAGAGATATTTGCCACGGCCTGGCTCCCTTGTCGAGCAGGGCCACGGAGATCGATTCAGTGGTGGCGGGGTGCGGTGGCTCCCAGCACAGGCGACGTAGGTAGTCCGGCGTAAGGAGGTTTTCCACGGGGATAGTCGTCTCTGCCGATACCTGCGCCAAAGCTTCCCTCGCGGCACTCATGCGTGCGGCTGCTTCAGGATTGCGATCTGGCCACACGCGAGGTGGTGGTGGCCCTTCTGATGGCGCTCTCGTATCGGGCAGGTCCTCAGTGGTGCGACCGCGTTCCATGGCGGCCCACCACCGAGGCAGTTCGGAGCGACTGGCGCGCCCGTGGAATTCTTTCAGTCCCGCAAGCTCCGCCTTAGATGAAGGATTTGCGAGCACGGCTGCAATGAGGGACCGGTCAGGCACGAGACGTCCAGGGGCGCGATCAGAGGACTCCGCTAGCTCTTCGCGAGCCAGCCAAAGCTCCCGCGCGATAGCGAGTGCCCTAGGGCCTCGGACCTGGTGGAGCCCCGAGAGCCGCCGCCAAGGCTCTGTTCGCGGTCGAGCGGGGGTGAGTGAAAGCTGAGCCTGGAACTCCTCCTGGGCTAGGTCCCACTTACCGGCGTCACTCAAAATCCGAGCAATTTCATCGCGTATCCGGGGCAGCAGTTCAACATCTAAGGCCGCGTAGGTGAGCCATTCCGGGGGGAGAGGCCTGGTGGACCAGTCTGCGGCGGAGTGCTCCTTCGCAAGTGAGAGACCGAGGATGTCTTCGACGACACCTTGCAACCCCACTTTGGGAAGCCC